>JBBTLC010000158.1:0-3139 GCA_038068875.1 Deltaproteobacteria bacterium | reverse complement strand
CAGCTTCAGCGTCGTGGATAAATCCGCGACAGCCATGCCCCTCAATTCACTCTCTCTCTTGAGATATTCTCCCGGCCTCTCCATAGCCCGACGACCTTTCGCTATTTTAGTAAATCCAGATATTCCTTGGCGCTTCTTCCTTTGTCGCTCTGCGGAATGAGTTCCATTACTCTTCCGAAGGACTGCCTCGCCGTATCTTTGTCCTTCCTGCGTATGGACACCAAGCCTAACTGATAGTGCGCGTCCACGAAGTTCGGCGCGAGCTCAACCGTTCTCTTGAAGGCCTGAGACGCCTCGTCGATCTTATTCATCTTATCATAAGCGAGCCCCATGTTGTAATACGCCATCTGATAGTCCGGCACCGCCTCTATGGCTTTTTTATAGCTTTCGACCGCGTTCGCGTACATACCCTTATTGTAATAAGCCCAGCCGAGATTATTCCACGCGTACTCCGGCGTCTTATAAAGAATATTGCCGGCGGCGGCCTTGAAATGAGCGATAGCCATGTCGAAGTCCTTTAATTCCGACGAAACCGCTCCGGCGTTCAGATGGGCCTCGGAATAATCGGGGGAGAGCCTGACGGCCTCGTTAAACTCCTTTAAGGCTTCAAGATACATCTTTTTCACGAAGTACGTGAGCCCGAGCATGTTGTGGTAGGACGCGTCTCCCGGATAAAGCTTGACGGCCTTCATGAGTTCTTCCAGGGCCACCGAATAGTTCTTCTCGGCAAACTGAACTTCGCCCGTCTTGTAATGAATATCGGCCTCCTCTTTTCTTTCCTTGAGAGAAGGGCCGCAGGACATCAGAAGGAAACTTGCGGCAATGGAAAAAATAATCGTTTTATTCCACATAGATAGCCTCACTATATCACATATTTTCGAAATGGGTCAACCGTTTAAACTCTGAGTATCGCGTCTTTATGTCCTTAAAGTCGAGAGCCGAAAGCCTGTCGAGGCTGAAGGACTCGACGTTAAACGAAGCCATGACGCTTCCGAGTATTATGGCGCGCCTTATGTTTTCGTCGCTCACGTTTCCGGTCGAGGCGAGGTATCCCATAAGACCTCCGGCAAAGCTGTCGCCGGCGCCGGTAGGGTCGAATATCTCTTCGAGCGGATACGCCGGAGCGGAAAAGACGGAAGACCCGTTGAACATCAAAGAGCCGTACTCGCCCCTCTTTATTATGAGGATTTTAGGACCCATGTCAAGAATCTTCTTCGCGGCCTTTACAAGGCTCGCCTCTCCGGAAAACTCCCTTGCCTCGCCCTCGTTTATGACGAAGAGGTTCACCCTCCGTAAGACCCGCTTAAGCGCTTCGGGCTTCCCGCCTATCCAGAAGTTCATGGTGTCGCAGGCCACGAATTTGGGATTCCTCGCCTGCTCGAGCACCTCGTGCTGGATATCGGGGTCGATGTTAGCGAGGAAGAGAAATTCCGCGTCCCGCTGATTTTCCGGAATAACGGGCTTAAACTCGCTGAAGACGTTTAAATGCGTCTCTAACGTGTGGGCCTGATTCAAATCGTACTCGTACCTGCCCTTCCACCTGAAGGTCTTTCCTTCCTTTACGACCTTGAGCCCGCTCAAATCAACGCCCTTGTCGCGCAAGAATTTAACGTGCTTTTCCGGAAAATCGCCGCCCACGACCGCGACAAGAGCGACGTCCGCGAAATAACTCGCGGAAGTAGAAAAATAAGTGGCAGAACCGCCGAGCGCCTCATCCACCTTTCCAAACGGCGTCTCGACGCTGTCGAACGCAACCGAGCCTACTACAAGTATGCCCATAACCCTCCGTTATCAATGCAGATTTGCAACGCGCCTCTACTTATGGCGCTGTGTCTAATTACTTTCCTATATATTTTCCAAAAAAAAGCGAAAGGTCTTTTTTTGTTTTTTTAGGGATTTTTTTCGCATCCGTCACGACCGCGTACTTAAGGGCCGTGGCGCATTTGCACGCCCTTGCGCGGGGCACCATGGGAACGGCATTTCTTATTATTTCCTTTGCGATAGATACGTTTTTCTTCAAGGTTCCGAGTATCATCTCGACCGTTACCGGCTCCTCGGTAGAGTGCCAGCAGTCGTAATCCGTGGATAAGGCCATGGTCGCGTAGCATATCTCGGCCTCTCTCGCGAGCTTGGCTTCCGGGATATTGGTCATGCCTATGACGTCCACTCCCCACTTCCTGTAGGTCATGGACTCGGCCTTTGTCGAAAACTGCGGGCCTTCGATGCAGATGTACGTGCCGCCTTTATGCACGGTGGCGCCGGATTTTTTAGCGGCATCGTAAAGAACTCCGCTCAGGTTACCGCACACCGGAAGGCCGAACTCCACGTGCCCGGTTATGCCGTTTCCGAAAAACGTGCTTGCCCTTTTACTCGTCCTGTCGAAGAACTGGTCCACTATGACTATGTGCCCGGGCGCGATTTCCTCTTTCATGCTCCCGACGGCCGAGACCGATATGAGCCACTCGACGCCTAATTTTTTCATTCCGTAGATGTTCGCCCTGTAGTTTATCTCCGAAGGGGTAAGCCTGTGCCCTCTGCCGTGCCTCGGAAGAAATACCATCTTCACGTTGCCGAGGTTGCCGGTTATGTAAGCGTCCGAAGGAGAGCCGAAGGGGGTTTTGACTTTAACCTCTTTTACGTTCCTGAGCCCCTCCATCTCGTAGAGGCCGCTTCCGCCTATGACTCCTATGACCTTATCGGACATTCCAAACTCCTTGGATTTCGATAAAATTTCTCCGCTATTTTTACCATTATTCAAGGCAGGCGGTCAAGGTGATTTATGGACTGAGGCCCGACGAAAGAACCTGCCGAACCCCAAACAAAGCCTCCGCAAGAGCGGCAAGACTCCGGCAGCCGGATTGCCGTTGCAACGGAAAGTTGCCGCGAAGGACGATTTATGCATAGCGGGCGCAGGGGTTCACCCCTTGCCTTTAAGCTGTCCGCACGCGGCCTGTATGTCGGCCCCCTTGCTCGCTCGGAGGCTCACCACGTACCCCGCGTCATGAATAACCTGCTTAAAGGCTTCGACAGTCTTTCCGTCGGGACGCTCGAACCCTGAGCCGGGAAACGGATTAAAGGGTATGAGGTTTATCTTGGAAGGTATGCCTTTTAAAAGTTTAACGATGCGCCTCGCGTCCTC
>JBBTLC010000157.1:0-7974 GCA_038068875.1 Deltaproteobacteria bacterium | reverse complement strand
CCGGGGCCGTGCGACCCTGAAAAGGCCGGCATATCGGTAGAGTGCATAAAACACTTCGCAGGGAAGGCGCCTATACTCGGGGTTTGCCTCGGGCACCAATCCATCGCTTACGCCTTCGGCGCGAGCATTGTCAGGGCCGAGAGGCTCATGCACGGAAAAACCTCTTTGGTGTATCACGACGGCAAGACCATATTCGACGGCATAAACAATCCCTTCGAGGCCACGCGCTATCACTCTCTTTTGGTGAAGCGCGACACGCTTTCTCCGGATTTCGAGATAAGCGCGTGGACGGATAAGGACGAGATAATGGGCATAAGGCACAAGGCGTTTCCGCTCGAAGGGGTGCAGTTCCATCCCGAGAGCATACTCACGGAATCCGGCATGAGGCTTTTGGAGAATTTCCTGAAATTGAAATAATTCTGTCATTCCCGCGGTCTTTTGAGCGGGAATCCAGTTTTCAAGAAAGGTAATAATCCATGATAAGAGAAGCCATAGCAAAGGTCGTCAAAGGCGCGGACCTGACTGAAGTCGAAATGGTGGATGTGATGAACGAGATCATGGGCGGAGACGCCACTTCCGCTCAGATAGCCTCTTTCATAACAGCCTTGAGGATTAAGGGCGAGACGGTCTCCGAGATAACCGGGGCCGCGAGGGTCATGCGCGAGAAGGCCGTCAGGGTTACGGCAGAAGGCAAATGCGTAGTTGACATGTGCGGCACCGGCGGGGACGAGGCCATGACGTTCAACATCTCGACAGCCGCGGCCTTCGTGGTCGCGGGGTGCGGCATAATCGTTGCGAAGCACGGCAACAGGTCGGTGTCGTCCAAGAGCGGCTCGGCTGACGTTTTGGAATCTCTCGGAGTGAACATAGAGGCCGGGGTCGCGGTCGTCGAGGCGTGCCTGAGGGAGGTCGGCATAGGGTTTATGTTCGCTCCGCTCATGCACTCGGCCATGAAGTTTGCCGCGCCGGTCCGGCGCGAAATCGGGATAAGGACGATATTCAACATGCTCGGGCCTCTTACCAATCCGGCCGGAGCCAAGATGCAGGTCTTGGGCGTTTACGCGCCCGAGTTGACCGACATATTCGCCAAGGTGCTTTTAAACCTCGGAAGCATGCATGCTTTCGTAGTGCACGGCTCGGACGGACTCGACGAGATAACCTTGACCGGAGAGACCAAGGTCACGGAACTCAAGGTCACGGAACTCAAGGACGGCTTTATAAGGACATACCACATAAAGCCCGAGGACTTCGGTTTAAAGAGGTGCGCTCCGAAGGACATAATGGGCGGAGACCCGGAAGAAAACGCCCGCATAATAACGGACGTCTTGAACGGCAAGAAAGGCCCTGAGAGAGACATCGTTTTGCTTAATGCCGCGGCAGGGATAACCGTCGCCGGAAAGGCAAGGAGCCTCGAAGAGGGCGTTGCCATAGCGCACGGCTCGATTGATTCGGGCGAGGCCATGAAAAAACTCAAAGCCCTTATCGCTAAAACCAATGGCTGAACCCTTGATGAAAAAGCCCGGCATATTCGAAGAGATACTCGCTCATAAGGAGACGGAGGTGTCGGCAAGGCGCACCCTCGTGACGGACGAGACTCTTATGGAGAGGATTAAAATTGCGAGCCCTCCGGGGGTCTTCGCGTCCGCTATAGTGAAGGACAGGGTAAACGTCATTTGTGAGGTAAAGAAAGGTTCTCCGTCGAAGGGGATAATAAGAAGCGACTTCGACCCTCTTTCCATAGCGCGGACGTACGAGGAAAACGGCGCGGCCGCGATATCGGTTTTGACGGACGAGAAATATTTTTACGGAAGCCTTGAAAATCTCGCGATGATAAGGCGCGAGATCGGACTGCCTCTTTTGAGAAAGGATTTCATAATAGACCCGTATCAGGTTTACGAGGCGAGGGCGGCCGGAGCGGACGCCGTGCTTCTTATAGCGGCGGCGCTTCCGAAGAAAACCCTTTCGGAATTCATAACGCTTACGGAATCTTTAGGCATGGCGGCCCTTGTGGAGGCGCATACCGAAGAAGAACTCTTTAAGGCGTTAGAGGCCGGAGCCTCGATAATCGGCATAAACAACAGGGACCTTAATACTTTCAAGACCGACATCGAGACAACAACGCGTCTCGCGAAACTCGTCCCGCCGGGTAAAATAATAGTGAGCGAAAGCGGGATAAATACGTACGGCGACGTAAAGAGGCTTTTGGACCAAGGCGTTAAAACCGTCCTCGTCGGCGAGGCGCTCATGAGGGAAAAGGATATCGGCAGAAAGCTCAGGGAATTAAGGGGAGTCCTTTAGAGATGCGCGCCAAGGTAAAGATATGCGGCATAACCAATTTGGACGACGCGCTTTTTGCCGCGGAAAGCGGAGCGGACGCGCTGGGTTTTGTTTTCTGGAAGAAAAGCCCGAGGTTCGTGGAGCCTTCCGTCGTAAAGGCCATAGTGAAGGCGCTTCCGCCTTTTGTTTCGTGTGTCGGGGTTTTCGTTGACGAGGAGGCAAGCCGCGTGAACGGCATAGCGAGGCAGGCAGGGCTCTCTTGCGTTCAGCTTCACGGCTCGGAAACGCCTGAGTTCTGTCGAGGCATGGAACTGAGGGTCATAAAGGCGTTCAGGATAAAGGTTACCCCCTTTTACAAAGGGGGGTTAGGGGGGATTAAGCAAGGCAACGATATCGCGTCTCTTTCCGGTTACGATGTTTCGGCGTTTCTGCTCGATAGTTATTCCGAAGGCGCGCCCGGAGGAACTGGCAAGGTCTTTGATTGGGACTGCGCCATAGAGGCGAAAAAATACGGGAAGGTTATTCTTGCCGGAGGCCTTACTCCGGGGAATATAGAAGAGGCTTTGCGTAAGGTAGGCCCGTACGGAGTTGACGTGAGTTCCGGTGTAGAGTCGTCTCCGGGAAAGAAAGATAAGGTTAAGGTAAAGGAGTTTATTCGATTGGTAAGGGGTTTTTGCGATGGCGAAAAAGCAGGTAAAAAAAGCGCAAACAAAACTGCCTGACGAAAAAGGGCATTTTGGGCAATATGGCGGCAGGTATATCTCCGAGACCTTGATGCCGGCTGTGATAGAGCTCGAGAAGGCCTATAAAAAGTTCAAAAACAACAAGTCTTTCAAGGACGAGTTAGCCTACTATTTCAAGAATTACGTAGGCAGGCCGACCCCTCTTTACCATGCCGAGAGGCTTACGAAAGACGTCGGCGGGGCCAGAATATATCTTAAGAGGGAAGACCTCTGCCATACCGGAGCTCATAAGATAAACAACACCATAGGCCAAGCCCTTCTCGCGAAGAGGATGAAAAAGGGCCGCGTCATAGCCGAAACAGGCGCGGGTCAGCACGGGGTCGCTGCCGCTACGGTAGCGGCCATGTTCGGGCTTGACTGCGAGGTGTATATGGGCGAGGACGACATAAAACGCCAGAGCCCGAACGTTTTCAGGATGAAGCTCCTCGGAGCCAAGGTGAATCCCGTGAGTTCCGGAAGCAGAACCTTAAAGGACGCCATGAACGAGGCTTTACGGGATTGGGTTACGAACGTCTTTAACACTTTTTACATCATAGGCTCGGTCGCGGGGCCTCATCCCTATCCCATGATGGTGAGGGATTTTCAGTCGGTCATAGGATTCGAGGCCCGTAGAGACATTCTAAAGGCCGAAGGCCGGCTTCCGGACATGCTCATAGCCTGCGTCGGGGGAGGCAGTAACGCCATGGGGCTTTTCCATCCGTTCCTTCCGGACGCCAAGGTGAGGCTTGTCGGGGTCGAGGCCGGAGGAGAGGGCATAAAGAGCGGAAGGCACGCGGCCACGATATGCGCGGGCAAGGTCGGGGTATTGCACGGAAGCAAGAGTTATCTCATTCAGGACGAATACGGGCAGATAATAGACACTCACTCGATTTCGGCCGGGCTCGATTATCCGGGCGTAGGGCCGGAGCATTCGTACCTTCACGATACCGGCAGGGCGGAGTACGTTTCCGTTACCGACGCCGAGGCCATAGAAGGCTTCAAGCGCCTTTGCCTCACCGAAGGCATAATACCGGCCCTTGAAAGTTCTCACGCAATTGCTTACGCGATGAAGGCCGCGAAAAAACTCGGCAAAGGCAAGGTGGTCGTGGTAAACCTCTCCGGCAGGGGAGACAAAGACCTCGCGACCGTGTCCGGCATATTGGGGTATAAACTATGAACGTAAAACCAACGCGTCTTAAGGTTACCCCCCGACCCACGCCACTTGGCGTGGGTGCCTCCAAAGGGGGGTCGGGGGGGATTAAAGAGACCTTTGAAAGTCTGGCCAAAAAGGGCGAAAAGGCCTTAGTCGCCTTCATAACCGCCGGAGACCCTGACATGGATTCGACCGGGAATTTTATCTCGGCCATCGAGAGGGGCGGGGCCGATATAATAGAGCTCGGCATACCGTTCTCTGACCCAATGGCCGACGGCCCGACCATACAGATGTCGAGCGAGAGGGCGCTTAAAAACGGCGCCACAATGGATAAGGTCTTCGAGCTTATGGAAAAGACGAGGAAGACTTCGAAGATTCCCATGGTGCTTTTCGGCTATTATAATCCGGTCTTTGTTTACGGTGTAAAGAGGTTCGCCAAGAGGGCATCGGGGGCAGGGTGCGACGGGGTATTGATAGTAGACCTTCCTCCCGAAGAATCCGATGAGCTTAAAAAAGAACTCGACGCCGTTGGCATACCCCTCATATATTTGTTGACTCCGACGAGCGGCGAAGACCGCATGAGGGTCGTGGCGAAGGTGGCAAAGGGATTCATATATTACGTGAGCGTAGCCGGAGTCACGGGCGCGAGGCGAAGCCTCTCGAATAAGATAGCCAAATCCGTAAAGAAGATAAGGAAGTTTACGGACGTGCCGATAGGGGTCGGGTTCGGCATCTCTACTCCGGAGCAGGCAAAAGAGGTGAGCGTTTTTTCGGACGCCGTGATAGTCGGAAGCGCGATAATAAACCTCATATCAAGCGCCAAGGGTAGCGCGGAAGCCGCGGCCAAGGTGGAGGAATTCGTCAGAGGCCTGAAGCAGGCCATTAAGTAGTAGGACAGGCGTCCCGCCTGTCTATCCGAAAGAGGGGCATTATTTACCGGGGGGAAAGTAATGGCTGAAAATAACAGTATCGAAGAAGCCCTCAGAAAAGAACTCAAGAGGAAGGACATCGAGGTTGCCCTTTACAGGGAACTCGGCGCCCTTACGCTTCTTGCCGCGCCCCTTGGCACCATTCTTGGTCATCTCATGGATTACGTCTTAAAGGCCATGGAGACGGACAGCGGAACCCTTTACCTTCTCGACGAGCCCGAAAAAGAGCTTGTCTTCGAGATAGTCAAGGGGCCGATGGCCGAAAAGTTCATAGGCAAGCGCATGGGCATGAACGAGGGCATCGCCGGGCACGTCATGCAAACAGGAGAGATTTATATATCCGACAGCCTGAGTGAAGATAAAATGTGGCGCGGCCATGTGCCGGGCATTGAGGCCGGTCACGGGGCGAACATGATAACCGTGCCGGTAAGGCTCAAGGGAAAACCAATCGGCGCGATAACCGTCATGGACAAGGCCGGAGGCGAAAGGGGTTTCGTCAAGGGAGACGCGGAAACGCTCCTTTCCATCGCGAACCATTTCTCAATCATAATGGAAAGAGGGGAGCTTCTTTTGTCACTCGAGAAAAAGGTGGTCCAGTTCGAAACCCTGACCGAAGTCGGCGCCCTTCTCATATCCACGCTCGATGAGAAACTCGTCAGAGAAAGGGCCATGGGCTCGATAACGAAACTCATGGCCGCCGAGGCCGGCTCTCTTCTTCTCGTTGACAAGAAGGCGGACGAACTCTACTTCGAGGTCGCGCTCGGAGAAAAAGGAAGCGAGATGAAGACCGTAAGGCTTAAGATAGGAGAGGGCGTGGCGGGATGGGTCGCGAAGCACGGCGAGCCCGCCCTCATACCCGACGTCGCCCTTGACAAGAGATTTGAGGCGCGCGTGGACAAGAAAAGCCAATTCATTACGAGGAACATGCTTTGCGTTCCGGTGAAGATAAAGGCCGACACTATCGGCGTATTGCAGGCCATCAATAAGATAGGCGGCGTTTTCACGGAGGAGGACAGGGAACTCTTTCTTCTTTTCGCGAACGAAGTCGCCATAGCGCTCGATAACGCGAGGCTTTACCGGGAGATACGCGACACTTTCTACGCCACGTCCGGCGCCCTCGCGGAGGCCATAGAAAAACGCGACCCCTATACCGGAGGCCACACGAAGAGAGTTTTGGAATACAGCCTCATTATAGGCCGCGAGATGGGGTTACCTAAGATTGAACTCGAAAATCTGAAACTTTCGGCCGTCTTGCACGACGTCGGGAAGATTGGCATAGACGACGCCATATTGAGGAAGCATGCCCGTCTCGACGACGCGGAGCAGAAGGAGATGATGAGGCATCCGGACTTCGGGGCCGACATAATGAAGCGCGTGCCGCAACTCAGCAATATCGTGCCGGGCATTCTCCATCATCACGAGCGGGTGGACGGCAAGGGCTATCCCGCCGGGCTTACAGGCGAGATGATACCGATGCACGCGAGGATAATAGCGGTCGCCGACACCTACGACGCTATGACCACTACAAGGCCGTACAGGAAGGGGCTTCCGCAAGAGGTCGCGATAGCGGAACTCAAGAAGTTTTCGGGCGTGCAGTTCGACGCGCTGGTGGTCGAGGCGTTTTCAAGGGCTGTTGATAAGGGTGTTATGGTCGCTACGGAGGCCGGAAGCGATAAGCACTTCAAGTTTGAAGCGTAAAAGGTAAGGGCAAAAGGAGCAATATGATCTGGTTCAAAAAAGACATCTTCTTCAAAACCAAGGATAAGACCAAGAAGGTCGTAATGCCTCAGGGGCTTTGGATTAAGTGCGACCAATGCGAGGAGACGATATACAAAAAGGAGATAGACGACAACCTGGACGTCTGCCCGAGATGCAATCATCACTTCCGCATGTCCGCGAGGCGCAGGGCCGATGTTACGCTCGACGAGGGAAGTTTCAAGGAGTTCGACGCTTCCTTGAGCCCGGTTGACGCGTTCGAGTTCAAAGACCTGAAGAAGTATAAAGACAGGATAAAGTCGGCGCATAAGGAATTGGAAGCCTCCGGCATAAAAGACGCCATAGTGACCGGCGAGGGGCTTGTTAACGGAACGCCCGTCATGTTCGGCGCGTTCGAGTTTTCCTTCATGGGCGGCAGCATGGGAAGCGTCGTCGGAGAAAAGATAACGAGGCTTCTCGAACGCGCGCTCGAAAAAAGGGCGCCCGCCATTATCTTTTCGTCTTCCGGCGGGGCGAGGATGCAGGAGTCCATACTCTCGCTCATGCAGATGGCCAAGACCTCCGCGGCAGTGGCGATGCTCAGGGAAAAAGGTGTGCCATTCATATCGGTTCTTACCGACCCGACCATGGGAGGGGTTACCGCGAGTTTCGCCATGCTCGGGGACGTCATCATAGCCGAGCCAAAGGCGCTTATCGGGTTTGCCGGGCCGAGGGTCATAGCCGAGACCATCAAGCAGACATTGCCCGAGGGATTCCAGAGGTCCGAGTATCTTCTTGAACACGGCATGGTGGACATGATAGTGGAGAGAAAGTCCGTGAAGCAGGCCATTTCAAAGGTTATCGCGCTTCTTACCGAATAGAGGCGCCGGGGTTAGCCTATGGGCGAAAGCCGGAATACCATTGAATACCTCTACGGCCTTACCCCTGACGTCATAAAGCCCGGGCTTCCGCGAGTAGAGCGTCTCCTCGAACGCCTGAAAAATCCGCATCTGAGTTTTCCCTCCGTCATCGTCGGAGGAACGAACGGCAAGGGCTCTACCTCGGCAATGCTCGCCTCGATACTCAAAGAGGCGGGTTTGAAGACCGGCCTCTACACTTCCCCTCATCTCCTGAGATTCAATGAACGAATCAAGGTCAACGGAAAAGAGATACGCTTATTTGACGTGGAGCGGCTCGT
>JBBTLC010000156.1:0-7580 GCA_038068875.1 Deltaproteobacteria bacterium | reverse complement strand
ATTTTTCGATACGCCGCAATGACGAGCGACGAAGACAACGCAGTAGGCGGACTTTTTCAACAGCCTCTTAGCCAAACGGGAGGTAGTATGGTTCAGGCATCTCTGGTGATGTTTGAAGACGAGTCCAAGGAACTCTGCGGGATAATAGGGAAGCTTCTTAAGGAGGCCAACGCCAAAAGCATTTATCTCGTTGACAAGGACGGCCAGTTGATAGCGGCAAGCGGAGAGACGCAAAATATCGACGCCACGAGCCTGGCATCCCTTACCGCCGGCAACATAGCCGCAACGGGTGGCTTAGCCCAGCTCATAGGGGAGAAAGAGTTCTCCATACTCTTCCACGAAGGAGAGAAGGATAACCTGCACATCTCGATAGTCGGGCAAAGGGTTATTCTTGTCGTTATCTTCGACAACCGTTCGTCTTTGGGGCTCGTAAGGCTAAGGGTGAGGAAGGCCGGCGACGAGATAAATAACACCATACAGAGGATACTTACGCGCGCGGAGGCTTCGCAGACCGCGGCCGACAACCTCCTTGAAGAGATATCCGACGACGATATAGAGAATCTTTTCAAATAACGCGGCAGGCGGCACAAAAAACAACGTGAGAGAGTTCCCATGTCATTCATAAATTATTCAGCGCGGGAAATAAATTGTAAGATAGTTTATTACGGTCCGGGCCTTTGCGGAAAGACGTCGAATCTGAGTTTCATATACAGCAAGACGAGGCCTGATTCCAAGGGTAAGATGATATCTCTCGCCACAGAGACCGAGAGGACGTTATTTTTCGATTTTCTCCCGCTCGCCTTGGGCGAGATAAAGGGTTTCAAGACGCGTTTTCACCTCTACACGGTTCCCGGTCAGATATTCTACGACGCGTCGAGAAAGCTCATCTTGAAGGGCGTTGACGGGATAATCTTTGTCGCCGACTCGCAGGTCGAGAGGATGGACGCCAACATCGAAAGCCTCGAGAACATGAAGTCGAATCTCGAAGAACACGGCTACAATCTCGGCAAACTTCCCTACGTGATACAGTACAATAAAAGGGACGTGGCGGACCCGGTGCCCTTGGACGAGATGAAAAGAGTTCTCAATCCTGAAGGCGCTCCGGATTACGAGGCCATAGCCGTCAAGGGAGACGGGGTTTTCGAGACGCTTAAGACGGTCGTCAAACTCGTTTTGGCCGAACTCAAGAAAGGGACTTAGAAAGTCATCCCCTTTAGACGCTTCCTTTTGATTTTTTCTCCTCTCCCCTTTTGGGAGAGGGTAGGGTGAGGGGGAAGGATGTAACGTCAAAGAGGGGTTAGGGGGATTAAAGTGGGACTTAGGGGCAAAATCGCGGAAGACATCATCAAGGCGATGAAAGAAGGCGATAAGGTCAAGGTGGGCGCCCTTCGCATGGCCTTATCCGCGGTAAAGTATATCGAGATAGAAAAGAAAAGGGAGTTGAGCGACGAGGAAACCGTCGGAGTTCTCTCCACCCTCAATAAACAGAGGCGCGAATCCATCGAGCAGTTCAAAAAAGGCAATCGGCCCGACCTTGTCGAAAAAGAAGAAAAAGAACTCGCCATACTGACTACTTATCTTCCCGAACAGATTTCCGAAGACGAATTATTGAAGATAGTTAAAGAGAGCGCGGCCGAGTGCGGCGCCGTAGGCCCGAATGACATGGGCAAGCTCATGAAGGTTTTGATGCCCAAAGTGAAGGGCAGGGCGGACGGTAAGGTCGTTCAGGACATGGTAAAGAAGGCGCTTTCAAAGTAAGTAATGGCGTATTTAGAGAGCGTCAAATAACTCCTTAATCAAATATCAAATGTCAAAAATCAAAATTAAGGCAAACCCCTGAAGATAAAAGACATATACGATAAGGCCGTCAAAAGAGGCATGGAGCTCGACCCGAGGGGAAGCGTTGAGGTTGAGGAAGACCTTCGCAAGGCCAAAAAGGACTTCGACGACCTGAAGGACAAGGATAAACCCTTCTTCGACGCGGAGCGGCTCGTAAACCCGTACGCGGATACGCGCATCCTCTACGGCGACCCGGAGCGCGAGGTTAAGACCGCGCTTGTCGGCATAGACATGGAGGTCGGCGAGATTTTGTTAGCCGAAAGGCTCAAGCAGAAAGGCGTCCCCATAGACTTGGTCATCGCGCATCACCCCGAAGGCAGAGCCATGAGCGCTCTTTCGGACGTCATGGGCATGCAGTCCGCCATACTCGTAAAGTACGGGCTTCCGGTGCACGTGGCCGAAGACCTCATGGACGAGAGGATAAAAGAGGTCGAAAGAAGGCTTCTTCCGGCTAACCATACGAGGGCGGTTGACGCGGCGCGTCTTTTGGACATGCCTTTCATGTGCGTACACACGCCAACGGATAACGCGGTAGCAACGTATCTTCAAAAATTCCTGGACGACAAAAAACCCGCTTACGTATCGGACGTTTTGGACTCTCTCCGCGAGATACCCGAGTATAAAGGCGCGCGCAGGGAGACAGTCGGGCCGAGGGTGGTTACGGGTTCGGATAAGAGGAGAGCCGGCAAAATTTTCGTGGACATGACCGGCGGCACGGGCGGCAGCAAAAAGATATACGAAGGGCTTTCCTCCGCCGGCATAGGAACCATCGTCGGCATGCACATAAGCGAAGACCACAGGACCGAAGCCAAAAAACACCACGTAAACGTCGTGATAGCCGGACACATCTCAAGCGACAACCTCGGAATAAACCTTCTGTTCGACGACATCATGGACGGGGTGGAGGTCTTGGCCTGCTCCGGGTTCAGACGTATTTCAAGAAAAGGCCGTTAGCAGATTGCTGGAAAACTGAAATTGCCGTCATTGCGCGGGGTACCCACGTCCGCCTAAGGCGGACGGCGTGGGTCGGCGAAGCAATCTCATCTTTAGATAAATCAGTAAGTTAGAGATTGCTTCGTCGCAAAAAGCGCTCCTCGCAATGACAATATGGGACTTTTTCAGCAACCTATTAGGCCTTTTCTTTGCGGAGTCGCAGAAAAACCCTTACCCTTCTCTAACATGGACGGCATTACTTTAGAAGCGCTTGACTACGGAGTTGTTTTGCCGGGTTCAGATGTATTTCAAGAAAAGGTCATTAGGAGGTCTTTTCTTTGCCGTGTTCCCGCGCAACGGGAAGCGCGGAAAAACCCTTCCGCCAATCAGTAAGGCGGACCTTACTCTTCTCTAACGTGGACGACATTACTTTAGAAGCGCTTGAGTACGGCCTTGTTTTGAGGGAACTCTCGGGTCTTGCGTCGAGTCCGGCCGGAGCCGAACTCATCCGCGCCATAACGCCCTCAAGAGACCTGTCTTTCCTGGAGACGGAATACAGGGCGTTAAAGGAAGTCGTGGCCTTTAACGGCGCGAAAGGCGAGATGCCCCTTACGGGCCTGAAAGACGTGAGGGATGGGCTAAAGCGCATAAAGCCCGGAGGGTATTTCCTTCCGCCGGAACTCCTTGAAATAAAAAGCACGGTAGATTGCATAATCTCTCTTAGGAATCTCTTTTCCGGACGCATGAGGAAGGAGTATCCGATAGTCTCTTCCATGGTGGATTCCCTTTCGACCCCCGGGGAGATTTCAAAGGAACTCGCCGCCATAGTGGACGAGAGGGGAGAGATAAAAGCCGGCGCCACGAAGAGGCTCTTCGGCATAAGGCAGGGGCTTCTTTCGATAAAGCGGAGCTTGAGGTCCCTTATCGAGGACCTCGTAAAGAGTAAGCATTTAAAGACAACCCTTCAGGACGAGTATTTTACCTTGCGGGACGACCGTTACGTGCTTTGCGTCTCGGCCGGGCGCCACGCGGAATTTCCGGGCGTCGTGCACGGCAGGAGTTCGAGCGGAGGAACGTACTTCGTGGAGCCGTTTCAGGCCGTTCCTCTTAATAACAAGGTCTCCATATTAAAGAGGGAGGAAAAAGAGGAGGAGATAGAGATACTCAAAAGGATAACGCTCCGCCTTCTGAAGGAAAAAGACTCCATAATCCAAGACATCTCGACGGCCGCTTGCCTTGACTCGCTTCAGGCGCGCTCTCGTTTCAAAAATCGCATAAAAGGGGAACTCCCCGCGATAAGGAAAGACGGAACAGTCAAGCTCCTGAACGCGAGGCACCCGGTACTCGTTTTTCGCGAAATTGCCGGAGGGCATAAGGTTATTCCGGTTGACATAACGCTCGGGGAAGGAGTGTCGGTCATGGTCATATCAGGAGCCAACGCCGGAGGCAAGACCGTAACCTTAAAGACCCTCGGGCTTTTGACCTTGATGGCGCAGGCCGCCATACCGATACCGGCGGATGAGTCGAGCGAGGTGGTTTTATTCGAGAAGGTCTTCGCGGACATAGGGGACAGGCAAAACATAAGCGCGGATTTGAGCACGTTCTCCGCGCACTTAAAGCGATTGAAAGAGATACTTTCGCTTTCCGGAAAATCCACTCTCGTCTTGATAGACGAGATAGGGGTCGGCACTGACCCGAAGGAAGGAAGCGTCCTTTCCCTCGCGGCGCTGGAGTATTTGAAAGACAAGGGAGCCAAGGCCGCGGTAACGACGCACCTGAATCTTCTTAAGGCGAGGGCGAACGTGGATAAAAGTTTTCAAAACGTTTCGGTATTATTCGACGAAAAGACCCTGAGTCCGTTCTATACGCTTTGCTACGGGACTCCGGGCGCGAGCATGGGGCTTAAGGTCGCGAAGATCTACGGGCTTCCCGTTGATGTGGTCGCGAGGGCTTCGGAGATGCTCGGCACCGAAGAGGGCGTTTTTATCGAGTCAATAAAGACCATCGAGGCGGAGAAGGAAAAGCTGAGGACATTGAACGAAAGGCTTGAGGACATAGAGAAAAGAAGAAGCGAAAGTTTGGAGAGGCTCCGTACGGAGAGGGGCCGCATGAAGAGCGAAGCGCGGAAAAAGGTCGAAGCCCTTGTCGAGAAGGCAAAGGACGAGATAGACGCGATAATAAAAGAGGCGCGAGAAAAAGCCCTCAAGACTCCGAGGCAAAGGATAATGGAGGAGGTTCAAGCGGCATCGCGAAAGGCAATGTCAATACTCGGGCATGACGAAGCCGGGGCGGAGCCTTCGGTCGGAGACAATATCGAGGTTATCGGAGGGGGCGCGAAGGGGGTCGTTACGAAGGTTTCAAGGGAGAGGCGGCTCGCGGAGGTTTCCTCCGGGAGCTTGAAGATATGGCTTCCGTGGAAGTCGGTGATTAAGGTGAAGGCGTTGGTGAAGGATTTCCCCTCGAAGGCCGCATATTCGTTCGAATCAACCGGAGTCCCGGCGAGCGTCAACCTCATAGGCATGAGGGCCGAAGAGGCATTGAAGAAGGTAGAGAGGTTATTGGACGAGGCGCATCTTAACGGGGTCGAGAAGGTAGAGCTCATACACGGGCTCGGCACCGGAAGGCTCAAGAAGGCGATAGACGGGTATCTCAAAGAAAATAACCTCGTCAAGGGTTTTAAGACGGCGGAACCGGCTCAAGGCGGGGACGGAGTTACGATAGTGGAGTTGGCATGATACTTTTGTCATTGCGAGCGAAGCGAAGCAATCTCAGCCTAACCATAGTGGAGTTGAAATGATACCGCGGCATGTAGTGGAGCGCATAATAGAGAGGGTAAGCATAGTGGAGGTAATCTCCGACTACGTGCCCCTTAAAAGAAGGGGACAGAATTACGTCGGACTTTGCCCGTTTCATTCCGAGAAATCGCCGTCTTTCACCGTGAACGAGGATAAGCGTCTTTTTTATTGCTTCGGCTGCCACGCAGGAGGGGACGTCATAGGATTTTTGGCGAAGCACGACGGCATGGGTTTTTCCGACGCGGTAAGGAATCTCGGAAAACGTTACGGCATAGAGGTTACAGAGGAAAAAAAGCGCGAGCAAAGCAACGAGGCAGAGGATATTTTCAAGGTCAACAAGGCCGCGCTCGAGTTTTTCGTAACGTCCCTTAAATCCCCGCTCGGCGTTCCCGCGAGGGATTACATGAAAGAGAGGGGCTACGAGGGCGAGCCGGCCGATAGGTTTCGGGTCGGCTATGCGCCCGGAGCAGGCAGTCTCCTTTACGCGCATCTTAAAGCAAGGAACTCGAACGTGGAATTAGCCGTAAAGATAGGGCTTCTCGGCAAGGACGGAAGCCGTTATTACGACCGCTTCAGGGGCAGGATAATATTCCCGATAACCGATTCGCAAGGCAGGGTTATCGGCTTCGGCGGAAGGAGCATGGACGGCAAGGAGCCGAAGTATCTTAATTCTCCGGAGTCGCCGGTTTTCAGGAAGGCCTCGACCCTTTACGGCCTGTACAGCGCGAAGGGACCTATCGGGAAAGAAGGCTTCGCTATAATCGTCGAGGGATACTTCGACCTTCTTTCTCTCCGGAAGGCCGGTTTCGCGAACAGCGTCGCCACCATGGGCACGGCCTTGACCTTGGAGCATTTGAGGAATATCAAGCGTTACGCCAATGCCGCGTACGTGTTATTTGATAACGACGAGGCCGGGAAGAAGGCGGCGCTCCGCGGACTCGGCCTTTTCATGGAAGAGGGCATGGCGGCGATGGCCGTGGTTTTGCCCGAGGGCAAGGACCCGGATGATTTCCTTAAAAAGCGCGGCCCCGCCGGGCTTAAGGAGGCAATTAGTTCGGCCGAGCCATTGATGGATTTCTTTTTGAAGGAATTGAAGAAGAGGTTCGACGTGGCGACGCCCCGCGGAAAGACCTCTTATCTTGAAGAGGCCCTGCCGTATATAGCGAGGACGAAAAACGTAGCCGAAAAAGACCATTACGCGGGCAAGCTCGGCCGGATCTTGGGCATAAGCATGGATGCCGTGTATACGGCCTTGAACGGGTTCGAGAAAGAGGGCAGGGTTCCGAGCGAAGTTGTCGGAAACGTCATAAGGTCTTCGACGACGAAGGCCGCGGAATCCATGCTTTTGAAGGTTCTTTTGAGAAACCCCCGGCTTTACGATAAGGACGTCCTTGCCGCCTTGGGTAAATTCAAGGACCCCGTGTTAGAGGCCGTTGCCGTCTGCGTAAGCGCGTGCTTCAAGGAGGGAGTTATCGAGCCGTCGGCAATCATGGAACGGGCTTCGGCCGAGGGAGTAAAGGATTTTTTGGCGGGGATTTTTTTTAAGGAAGAAAACGGTTTTATGGAATCCCCCGAAAAGATGCTCAAGGACTGCGTTGGAAAGCTTCTCGGCGAAAGCAAATTAAAATGGAGTCATTATGAAGACAAACGGCGCGGCCTTTAACAAGCCTTGAAGATAAAGGATAAAACGAGCTCGCAAAGAAAATCCTCGAGAGGCTCGGCAAGCAGGGAGAGTTTGTCGTCGGGCGTAATTTTAAGGAGAGACTCGCTATGACCGGAAGCCATGAGTTCGACGAAGAGCCGATTCCTGCCCGCGAAGACGGGCATGCCGAAGATATTAGAGACGGCCTCCGCGAAGAAGAGACCTCGGAAACGTTTTCTTTGAGAAGGTTTCGCACGACCCGCGCTTCGGGGTACCCTCCGCCTGAGGCGGACGGAGAGCGGGCCGGGCGCCACGATGCCTTGCCGGACGTCCGGGACGCCGTTGTCTTCGATTTTATGGATCCGGTAAAG
>JBBTLC010000155.1:0-4663 GCA_038068875.1 Deltaproteobacteria bacterium | reverse complement strand
AGATGGTCGGGCAATAAAACCCATGCATCAATTTCAAATGGCTTTAACAGGCGTATTTCCTCTATTATTTGCCTGAGGATTGTTCTATTTTCTTCCGAACATAGAAAAGGCCGCCTATTGTGCGTTACAACCGTAAAAAAATACGTCCTGCCTTCCCTTGCCCTTCGATAGTTTGGCATATTTATCGGTGGGCAATGCCCACCCTACAAGGCTTCTATTTAGAATCATGGATATTCATGGAGTCAAAACAAAACCCCTCTGTTTTACAAATTAATTTGTCAGCAAAGGCAACAAGAAGATCTATCTCGGGGAAAGTCTTACATCCTGTTGTGATATATTCAAATTCCTTATTCTTATAATATGGATTAATCACTTTAATGGCTTGCCTGTCAACATCTGTAATTTCTACGAATTTTCCTATATTGCTTTTTTCAACTTTCTTAAGTAACTTTGCTAAATCATGTCCTAATTTGCATCTCAATAAATCTAATGATGCGCCTTTACCTCGCAAGAAACTTTTCATAGATAGCTCTAATGAATGACATATCAGATAATATGCCACAGTAGATATACCACTATTAGGCTCAGATTTTATAATTATATCTGCTGCCGCATAAAATTCTTTACTGTACCGCCATAGCCCCATCGAATTTGTTCTGTCCATATCATCCATTTCATCCATATCAAACCCCCTTACATTCTACTAAAAATATTGTGGATTATCAGTCTTGTAGGGTGGGCATTGCCCACCAAAATATCTCAATCCTGTAACGGTGGGCTCAGCCCACCAATTCAGTTTTTGTCATTCCCGTGCAAACGGGAATCCAAAAAAAACGCAGAAAAAGAAAAAAGAACTGGATTCCCGCTCAAAAGCCCGCGGGAATGACAAGAAATAAAACAGTTGCTGTTCCTAATTTTCCCTCACACAAACCTCACCCTGTACCAATAATACTTGACGAACTCAAGCCCGACGAGCATGACTCCCTTGCCTTCCCACCATCTGTCGGCATTGAATACAGGGCTTTCGACCGGATACTCTTTTATGTCCACGCTTCGGGGCATGACCCTTTCGAACACGAGCATTGCCCTTTGCATGTGATACTCGGACGTTATGAGAAGCATCGAATCGAGCCCCTTTTTCAAAAATAATTCCCTAACCTCCAAGGCGTTTTCGTAAGTGCTCTTGGATTTTTTTTCAAGAACTATCAAGGAACGTTCCTTTTTACTTACTCCGGACGGAAATATGGAATCAATATCAGCGTCCTCTGAAACCCCGCTTATTATGAGGAGCTTGGCCGCCCCTCCCCTTAGAAGTTCCAGCCCGGTCAAAGCCCTGCCCCTTCCGCCGGTAAGCACGACTATGGCCCCGTATTTGCTTTTCCCGTCGTAAACCGCGCCTGCGTGACGGCCTTTCACCTTGTCCACGTAATCCATGAAGCCATAGAGGAAGACCGCCGCTAAAATTATCAAAAACGACGCAACAACCGGTTTTTTAATTTTCGTCACGAATATCCTTGAAAAGGGTTAGGTTATATGTTAAAAAATATGGTTCATACGCAACTTACTTAAATATAAGTAAATTTATAAGGAGGCAACACCCCAATGGCAACCAAATGCGACATCTGCGGAAAAGGCCCGTCTTTCGGCCATAACGTAAGCCACGCCAACAAAAAGACCCTCAGGCGCTGGAACCCGAACCTCCAGACAATAAAGATCTCCAAGGCAGGACAGAACACGAAGGTCAAGGCCTGCACGAGATGCATAAGAAGCGGCAACATAGTAAAGGCCGCCTAAGTCCTTGCGGATGGCTCCATGCGTCAACAACCCCCTACGACGCACACCGTAAAGCAAATTAAAACATTTTGGGTGCAGAGCCTGTCCCCCCCGCCCGCTACAAGCGAGGTCTCGCATTCCTGCGGACAATCTTAAGCGGGGGGGTCACCCCTGTCCTGCGGACAGCACAATGAATCAATAGACCGCTGTGGCTTGTATAAACACGGCGCAGATTAAAACATTAAGGGTCAAGGGCCTGTCCCCGCAATCTTAAGCGGGGAGCTCAGCCCTTGCGCTATTGCGTCTATCTCGACTGAAACGCCTTTGGGCAAAGCCATAACCCCGATTGTCGCGCGCGCCGGATAGGGATGGCCGAAAAACTCCGAATACGCTTCGTTCATTTCCTTAAAAAGAGAGAGGTCAGTGAGGTAGACCGTGGTCTTCACCACGTCCGCCATGTTGAGGCCTTCTTTTTCCAAAACAGCCTTTATGTTCAGGAGCACCCTTCTCGTTTCCTCTTTTACGCCGCCAGGCACGATGTCTCCGGTCTTGGGATGAACCGGTATCTGTCCTGACACGAATACGAATCCGCCGGCCCTCACCCCTTGCGAATAAGGCCCTATCGCGGCCGGGGCCATATCGGTTTTAATCTCTTTTTTATCCATGTGCCTCCGGTAACCCCTTCTACTTTCTCCCCCCTTTTCCAAAGGGGGGTTGGGGGGATTTATTTACGCCCTTCAAATCCCCTCTGTCTCCCCTTTGTAAAAGGGGAGAACCCTTCGACACGCCCTACTGCTTTTCTGAATTCCCCGCCAGTTTATCAGTGTATTACCCTGTGTTCGCCGTGATACCCTCTCTCTGCCCATATCCTTTCGACCTTCACGACCTTCTTTATCTTCTGAAGGGCTTTCATGACGCTTTTCAAATGCTCGATGGATTTTACGTTGACCTCGAACGTGCAAACGGCCTTATTGTCCGAAGTCGTCCTTACGTCGGCGTATGATATATTGGCGTCGGCGTTCTTTATGGCGTTGCCCATGTCGGCAAGAAGCCCCTTCTCGTCCTTTGCGACGACCTCTATCCTTATCGGCCTCGCTATGGCCGCCGCTTTGTCCCACTCTACGTCTATTCGCCTTTCCATGTCGATATCCGCCAACTTCGGACATCCCTTCACGTGTATCGTAACGCCCTGACCGTGGGTTATGGAGCCGGCTATGAGCTCGCCGGGAAGAGGCTCGCAGCACTTCGCGAACTTGATCATGATGTCCTCTATGCCCTTTATGACGACCCCTCCGTTGGAGGCCGGCTTCCGCTTGCCCTTAAACTTATCCAACATCTTTTGAAATGTAGAGGCCTCGGGACGTTTTTTCTGCGCGAGTTTTTCCTGCGGCACGGCCTTTGAAACGAACTGATGCACCGATATCTTTCCGTAACCGATGTTAAGGATAAGCTGGTCCGCTCCGGCGAGGCCGAACTCGTGCTTGGCTATTCTTTCCAGCTCCCCGAACTTCACAAGCTTCGAAAAATCCACGTCATACTTTTTAAGCTCCTTCTCGCACATCTCTTTACCGAGGCTCATGCATTCGCCCCGCTCCTCGTTCTTTATCCACTGCTTTATCTTGGCCTTCGCCTTCGACGTTACGACGAATTTGAGCCAGTCCTTGCTCGGCGCGTGGGAGGGCGCGGTTATTATCTCGACCACGTTCCCGTTGCGGAGCACGTGCTTTAAGGGCACTATCTTTCCGTTTACCTTTGCCCCTGTGCAGGCATCCCCTATGTCGCTGTGGACGGCGTACGCAAAATCGACCGGCGTCGCTCCGGTCGGGAAGACCTTTATCGCGCCCTTCGGAGTAAAAACGAAAACGTCCTCGGGAAAAAGATCCACTTTGAGCGTTTCCAGAAATTCGTACGAATCGGTCAGATCCTTCTGCCACTCGAGCAATTGCCTTATCCACGCGAAACTCTTGTCGTCCTTGTTGGCCGCTACGTCCATGCCTTCCTTGTATTTCCAGTGAGCGGCTATGCCATACTCCGCGATCCTGTGCATCTCTTGGGTGCGTATCTGAATCTCCATCCTCTCGCCGAAAGGGCCGACGACGGTCGTGTGGAGCGACTGGTAAAGATTGGGCTTGGGTATGGCTATGAAGTCCTTGAACCTACCCGGCACGGGCTTCCACGTGGAGTGCATGATGCCCAAAACCGAGTAACAGTCCTTGACGCTCTCCACTATCACGCGAAACGCGAGTATGTCGTAGATGTTTTCGAAATCCACTTCCTGCTCGCTCATCTTCCTATAGATGCTGTGAAGGTGCTTTACCCTGCCGCTCACCTCTCCGCTCAAGCCGTACTCTTTGAGTTTTTCCTCTATTATGACCTTTACGTCTTCGATGTATTTTTTCTTCTCTTCCCTCTCCTTTGAAACCCTCTCTTTCAACCAGCCGTACTTTTCAGGCTCCAAGTGCATGAGGCAGAGGTCTTCGAGTTCGGCCTTTATGGAGCCCATGCCGAGCCTGTTGGCAAGGGGGGCGTAGATGTCGAGCGTTTCGCGGGCAATCTTGACGCGTCTTTCCGGCGCGTGGGCGTCGAGGGTTTGCATGTTGTGGAGCCTGTCCACGAGCTTAACTATGACGACCCTTATGTCCTTGGCCATGGCCAAAATGAACTTGCGAAAGTTTTCGGCCTCCCTGTCCTCCTTCTTCTCGAATGTAATCCTGCTAAGTTTGGTGAGGCCGTCGACGAGCGAGGCTATCTCGACTCCGAAAAGTTCGCTTATCTTTTCGACCGTTGTGCGGGAATCCTCGACCGTATCGTGCAAAAGCCCGACCGCGACGGTGGAGGCGTCCATGCGCAAATCCGCCAGCATGGCGGCCACTTCGATGGGATGAGAAAG
>JBBTLC010000154.1:0-2167 GCA_038068875.1 Deltaproteobacteria bacterium | reverse complement strand
CATAAATGCCCATACGTTGGAGCGCGCGGAAGAGCGCGGCACAAGCGAAGAGGAAATAAAAGAGGTGGTTATTGCCGGCTTTCCGATTCCCGCGAAGTACGGCAGAAAAGGAAAAGCGAAGGTATATGATTTCAGGAAAACGCGTCTTAACGCGTACTATGAGCAAAAGAGAGTTGAGGTTTTTTACATAGAAGAAGACAAGGCGATAACAACGATTACTGTGTATGTTTTCTATGGAAAGTGGGAGGAATAAATGAATATCGTTTACGATGACAAAACAGACCTTCTTTACATCAGGCTGGATGACAGGAAGCAGGACGTCATAAACAAACGGGTATCCGACGACATGGTTCTTGACGTAGGAGCAGACGATAGAATTGTCGGCATAGAAATTCTTGACGCTTCCAAGCATGTTAGTTTGGACAATCTCTTGCCTATCAAATATAAGATGGCAAGGGTCAAGTGATTAGAAGGAGGTTTGAAGAATATGAGCGCTGTCAAAGAAGAGGCGAAAAAGATAATTGACAAACTTCCCGATCAGGCAACAGGGGATGATATTATGTACGAATTTTATGTTAAGAAAAAGTTGGGAATCGCTCTCAAGGCTGTCTTCGAGGGGCGGGTCATATCGCATGATGAGGTTAAAAAGAGGCTTCTTTCATAAAATATTCTAAAAAGAATGGCGGCTTGGAGAGAAAGGCATTTATATGAAGAAAAACGGCGCTGAAATATTCATCGAGTCTCTCATAAAAGAAGGCGTGGATACCATATTCGGTTATCCGGGGGGCGCGGTTCTTCCTATATATGACGCCCTTTTTAAGGCGCCGCTTCGACATATACTCGTCCGGCACGAGCAGGGCGCGGTTCACATGGCCGACGGGTACGCGAGGAGCAGCGGACGCCCCGGAGTCGTGGTCGTAACCTCAGGCCCCGGAGCCACCAATACCGTAACGGGCATAGCGACCGCTTACATGGACTCCATTCCCGTAGTTGTCTTCACAGGGCAGGTTCCGACCGCCCTCATAGGAAACGACGCCTTTCAGGAGGCCGACATCGTAGGCATAACGAGGCCGTGCACAAAGCACAATTTTTTGGTGAAGGACGTGAAAGACGTAGCGCGCACGGTGAAAGAGGCTTTTTATATCGCGACAACCGGACGTCCCGGCCCTGTGCTCGTTGACCTTCCTAAGGACGTGCTTACGGCGGAAGCCGAGTTCCATTATCCGGACAAGGTCTCCATACCGGGCTATCAGCCGACCTACAAAGGCCATCCCGGACAGATGGAAAAGGCGCTTGACATTATACTTAAGTCCAAGAGGCCGGTCGTTTACGCCGGAGGCGGCGTCATAGGGGCGAACGCATCCAATGAGCTCAAGCAGTTCGCTAAAAAGCTCTCGCTTCCCGTTACAACGACCCTCATGGGCATGGGCGCTTTTCCGGGCAATGACGCGTCTTACCTCGGCATGTTAGGCATGCACGGCACCTACGCGGCCAACATGTCCGTCATGAATACCGATTGCCTCATCGCCATAGGAGCGAGGTTCGACGACAGGGTTACGGGCAAGCTGGACGAGTTCGCGCCGTACGCGAAGATAATACACATAGACATAGACCCGACTTCCATAAGCAAGAACGTGAGCGTGGATATACCGATAGTCGGGGATTTGAGGCTTGTTTTGAACGATATTCTGAAGACCTTGCCTTCGGCCGGCGCGCTTGCGGTTCATAAGAAAGGGCTTATCGAGTGGCACGGGCAGATAAAGGCGTGGAAAAAGACGCACTCGCTTTCAATAAAGCAGGACATGAATAAAAAAATAAAGCCCCAGTACGTAGTAGAGAGGCTTTACGAACTCACGCACGGGGACGCCATAATAACGACCGAGGTTGGACAGAACCAGATGTGGGCGGCGCAGTTCTACAGGTTCGACAGGCCGAGGACGTTTCTCACCTCCGGAGGCCTCGGCACCATGGGCTACGGATTCCCCGCGGCGATAGGGGCGCAGATCGCGTTTCCGGGGAAAACAGTCATTGACATAGCCGGCGACGGAAGCATACAGATGAACATACAGGAACTCGCGACAGCGGTGGAGTATAAGTTGCCGGTGAAGGTCGCGATATTGAATAACAGATTTCTCGGCATGATCAGGCAGTGGCAGGAGTTTTTCTA
>JBBTLC010000153.1:0-2638 GCA_038068875.1 Deltaproteobacteria bacterium | reverse complement strand
CCTCAAGGCAGGCCTTAAACCCGGGAGTTGGAAGGACGGAGCGGACATATATATTTTCGAGGCGGAGATATTCAAGGAGGAGAACCTGACGCATTAACAGGAGCCGTAGGGGCACGATGCATCGTGCCCCTACCGGGCGCCTCTATCCCTGCTTAGTCGTACCTGTCTGCTTGATGACGGTCATGGCAGTGGCTATCAAAGAAGATATGTCGCCCAAGTTCGCCGGCAGTATCAAGGTGTTGGTTGTCCTGGCAAGGTTTCCGAACTCGCCGACGAATTTCTCGGCGACCCTGAGTTGCACCGCCTCCATGCCCCCTTCGGCCTTTATCGAAGACGCGACCATCTTTATTCCGTCGGCTGTGGCCTGAGCGACCGCCCTTATTGCCTCTGCCTGACCCGCGGCCTCGTTAATCTGCCTTTGCCGCGCGGCCTCGGACTCCAGCACGACCTTCTGCTTCTGCCCCTCGGCTACGTTAATCTCGGATTGCTTCTGCCCCTCGGACTGAAGTATCACGGCGCGCCTTTCCCTCTCCGCCTGCATCTGCTTTTCCATGGCCAGGAGGACGCTTTTGGGAGGAACGATGTTTTTTATCTCGTAGCGAAGAACCTTAACGCCCCAAATCTTCGCGGCGTCGTTTATGGCTCCGACTATGGCCGCGTTTATCGTCGTCCTCTCCTCGAAGGTCTTGTCGAGGTCTATTTTCCCCATTTCGCTTCTCATGGTCGTCTGGGCCAGTTGCGATATGGCGAACACGTAATTGGCGATTCCGTAAGAGGCCATCCTCGGCTCCACCACCTGCACGAAGAGAACCCCGTCCACTCCGACCTGCACGTTGTCCCTCGTTATGCAGATCTGCTCCGGTATGTCTATGGCGATTTCCTTAAGCGTGTGCTTGTACGCTATCCTGTCCATGAACGGAACGGTAAAGCCTATTCCGGCGAAGAACGTCGCGTGATATTTGCCGAGCCGTTCGATAAGATAGGCGCTCTGTTGAGGCACTATCACGACGCTCTTGGCAATGAATATCACGACCACTATCGCAACGCCTATCAAAAAATATTCCATGACTGCCCTCCACTTTTAAAACGCGATTATTTTTTTACTTTAAGTCTTGTTCCTTCTATGCCTAATATCTCGACCTGCTCCCCGACGGGTATGGTCTCCGTTGAGTCGCTAAAGGCTATCCATTCCGAGCCGCGGTAATCAACCGCCCCCTCGTCGCCGGGAGGTATGTCTTTTGTAACCCGAACCTTCCATCCGGCGAATTCCGGCGCGAGGTCGCTTCCTCCCGCCAAAAGCCTCTTGGCGCTATTCCTGAAAAGCGCGAGCGTTACAATCGAAGACGCGCTAAACGCCGCCAACTGCGAACTTATCGTCGTGGTTACGCCGAGCCACGTCAAGATGGCCGTCACAAATGCCCCGATGCCGAAAAAGGAAAATATGAAGGTAAAGGTGGAGAGCTCGACAACGAAAAAAATCGCTCCGAGAATGGCCCACATTATTGCCGGTGTCAACATGCCTTCCATGGCGCCTCCGTTAATCGGTGATTAACCTGAAACCACATCTAACCGAGTTTTTCCAACGCCTCTTTCATCCTCTTGATGCCGGTCTCTATGTCCTTTTCCGAACAGGCGTAGGAGAGCCTTATGAATCTATCGTTTCCGAAGGCGTCTCCGGGAACGACCGCGACGAGCGCCTCTTCAAGAAAGTATGTCGTAATGTCCATAGAGGTATTTATCGCTTTGCCCTTGAACTGCTTTCCGTAAAGGCCCGATACGTTCGCAAAGGCGTAAAAAGAGCCGTGCGGAAGAAGACACTTGACGCCTGTTATGGAGTTAAGTCCCTCTACCATCATGCCGCGCCTTTTCTTAAAGACCTCGCGCATCTTCGTAACCGTATCCTGAGGCCCGTTCATGGCCTCGACCGCGGCCCACTGGCTTATCGAAGCCGGGTTCGAGGTGGATTGCCCCTGTATGACCGTCATTGCCTTTATGAGTTCCTTGGGTCCGGCGGCGTAGCCTATCCTCCAGCCCGTCATCGAATAGGTCTTTGATACGCCGTTCAGGACAATCGAGTTTTTCTTCACCTCTTCCGAGATCGAGGCGACTGAAATAAACGGCACTTCTCCGTAGGTGAGTTTTTCGTATATCTCGTCCGATATGATAAAGACGCTGTTTTTAAGCGCGACTTCGGCTATGGCCTTGAGTTCATCCGGCGAATAAACGCACCCCGTGGGGTTCGACGGGCTGTTTATGACGACCGCCTTTGTCTTTTTCGTGATACTCCTTGCGAAGGCCTCCGCGGTCATCTTAAAGCCGGTTCGTTCGTCCGTATCGACTATCCGGGGAGTCCCTCCTGAAAGCCTTACCATGGCCGGATACGAAACCCAATAGGGAGACGGTATTACGACCTCGTCGCCCTCGTCCAGAAACGCCTGAAAGAGGTTAAATATGGAGTGCTTGCCGCCGCACGAGACGAGCACATCTTCCCTCGAATAGGAAAGATTATTGTCCCTCTTGAACTTGGCGATGATGGCGTCCTTGAGCTCTTCTATCCCGCCGACCGCCGTGTACTTGGTCTTGCCCTTGTCTATGGCTTCGATTGCCGCTTTTTTTATGTTATCCGGCGTGTCGAAGT
>JBBTLC010000152.1:0-9700 GCA_038068875.1 Deltaproteobacteria bacterium | reverse complement strand
AAGGCTCGGACTTCAATGCCGCAATAAAGGTCTGCCGCGAAACCAAGCCTGACATCGTTATCATGGACGTCGGGCTTCAGGGCAGGGACGGCATAGAGGCGGCAGGGGAGATAGGCCGCGCGTGTCCGACCGCGATTCTTCTTGTAACAGGCGCGGAGGACGAGGAGACCGTAAAAAGAGCGGTTCGGGCCGGGGTCATGGGGTATCTCGTAAAGCCGGTCGGCGGAGAACTTCGTCCGGCAATGGAACTCGCGATATCGAGGTTCATGGAGTTCAATGAGTTGCGGAAGGAAAACCAAGACCTTAAAAACACAATCGAGTCGAGAAAACTCATAGAAAAGGCCAAGGGGCTTTTGATGGAAAAGGAAAATATCTCCGAGGCCGAGGCCTTTTCTAAAATACGCAAGATAAGCATGGATAATAGAAAGACCATGAAAGAGGTTGCGGAGGTTATAATCGCCCTCGAAGCCAAGGCGGGTTAGGCAGTTGTAGTGCCACGATGCTACAGCGGGGCGGAAAACGCAACATGTAGGGCAGGGCTTTAGCCCTGCTGTAAAGACCGCAGACCTAAAGGTCTGCCCTACGTAAAGAGACGGCGGTTAACTAATGGAACGCGTTAAAAAAGCGCTAATCATACAGCACGTTCCCCACGAAGGGCTCGGCGCGATAGGCATCGCGCTTACCGCCTTCGGCATAAGCGCCGAGTTCGTGCGGGTTTATTGCGGCGAGAGAGTGCCGGCCGAGTTGGGACGCGGGACCCTTCTCATAGTTTTAGGCGGGCCCATGGGCGTTTACGAGTTAGAGCGCTATCCGTTCATTAAAGACGAATTGAATCTTCTCGAAAGGGCCTTTAAAAAAGATTCGCCTGTTTTGGGTATATGCCTCGGCTCGCAACTCATGGCTCGCGCCGCCGGAGCGAAAGTTTATAAGGGCGATAAAAAAGAAATAGGCTGGTATGACGTTGAATTGACCGATGATGGCGCGAGGGACGGGCTTTTTTTGAGTTTTCCGAAAAAGTTCCGGGTTTTTCAGTGGCACGGGGACACATTCGACGTGCCGCAAGGAAGCCGCCTTCTCGCGTCTTCCGTTGATTTTCCGAATCAGCTCATACGCATAGGTAAACGCGCCTACGGCATACAGTTTCATCTTGAGGTTACGGAGCGCATGGTTTACGAGTGGCTGAAGGAGAATTCGGAAGAAATCGCCTCTTTAAAAGGCGCCGTAGATGTTGAGGAGATAAAAAAGGAAACTCCCGGGGCCATTACGATTTTAAATCAATACGGGAGAACGGTCTTCACGAGATTTCTCAGGGCGCAGTCTTGAACACGCCTATGAGGGCTACATGGACGTAGCGCCTCAAGGCTTAATCTGACGGTTGGTAAGGCAAGGGCGCCTTTCTCCGTAAAAAACAAAAAGGAGGAAAATCAACATGAAAAAGGCACTCGCAACCATGGTTTTGGCAGTATGCGTGTTCTACGGCGCGGAGGCGTTCGGAACGCCCTCTACTCATATATGGGCGCCCTCTACGGACGTGCAGGCTTACGGGGTGGGGCACGTTACAAGCGATATCTACATACCGGTGGATAAGCCGGTCGCGGGCGCGGGAAGGCCCGCTACCATAACGAACCTCGGCCTTACCGTCGGAGTGCTTCCTTATGAAAAGCTCGGCCTCGAGGTGGGCTTCGACCACATCGAAGGCACATACCCGGTATATTTCAACGCCAAGCTCGGGGTTCCGGAGGGGGCATTAGGCGCCAATACTCCCGCTCTTGCAATAGGCTCTTACATGATAGGCACGAAGAACGGAGGAGAGGCGAGGGCAGGCAGGACGTCGAAGCTCGGGACTGACTATAACGTCTATTACGCCAAGGCTGCTGAGACAATCGGACAATTCGGAAGGCTTTCCGCCGGTTACTACATCGGCAACAAGAAGCTCCTTGTTGACGAAAACGGTAAAGAGGACGAAAAAGGGGTGCTTCTCGCGTGGGAAAGAACCATGAGCGAGATATCAGATAAGCTTTGGCTTTCCGTGGATTACATGGGAGGCGAGAGCAACTTCGGGGCGTTGGCTTACGGTTTTGCGTGGAAGTTCGCGCCTAATACGAGCGTCATATTCGGCTTCGTTGACCAGAATAACGACAAGATTCTTCCCGGAGACACCGCTACGGTGCAGGTGGACATAGACTTCGATATCTTTAAGTAAAGAGGTTACCCCTTTTGTTTGACAGGCGAGACGCCTGTCCTACAGGGGGGAAGGGATTAACGGCACCGCGCGGTGCCAACTTACGGCAAAGGCGCCGTTCCTCATTAAAAGGGACGCGCGCCTTTTTTTTGAACTTGACTACCATAAGGGGGAGGGAGCATGAAAAAGATAGAGGCGATAATAAAACCGTTCAAGCTCGAAGACGTGAAAAAGGCCCTTCACGAACTGAATATCGAGGGCATGACGGTTACCGAGGTGCGCGGCTTTGGCCGTCAGAAAGGCCATACGGAACTCTACAGGGGCGCCGAATATCAGGTGGATTTTCTGCCGAAGATAAAGATTGAGGTCGTAACGTCCGAAGAAACCGCGGTAAAGGCGGTGGATGCCATAGTGAACGCCGCGCGGACCGGTCAGATAGGCGACGGCAAGGTCTTTGTCATGGGGGTCGAGGAAACGGTTAGGATAAGGACCGGGGAAAAGGGCAAGGACGCGCTTTAGAGATAAAAACAAAGGAGGAACATCCCATGAAAAGGGTAGATTTCATAAAATTGATTATCCTGCTGATAGGCTTAGGCCTTTTCCTTCCGGGTTTTTCAGGGACAGGCCTTGCCGATGACGCGTCGGCCGTAGCGCAAGCAGCGGAGGCGGCTCCGCTCTCGGAACTGGCGAAGCTTTCAGAGGCGGTTTCGGCAAGCAAGATCGCGCTCGATACGGTCTGGGTTTTAGTGACGGCGTTTCTTGTCTTCTGGATGAACGCGGGGTTCGCCCTCGTGGAATCAGGGCTCTGTCAGGCAAAGAACACCGTAAACATCCTCGCGAAGAACTTCGTCGTCTTCGCCATCGCCTCGATAGCCTTTTTAGTAATAGGCTGGGGGCTCATGTTCGGAGACGGCAACTCCTTCATAGGGATGGACGGGCTTTTCTTCCTCCTCGGAGCGGACAACAGTCCCGCGACGGGGGACGCCTATAATGGCGTATATTCGGCGATGAACTGGACAGGCGTGCCGCTTTACGCCAAGTTCTTCTTCCAGCTCGTCTTTGCCGGCACGGCGGCCACCATCGTCTCAGGGGCGGTTGCCGAGAGGATAAAGTTCCTGAGCTTCATAGTCTTCTCAGTCATAATAGTGGGTTTTATTTATCCGATAGGGGGCCATTGGATATGGGGAGGCGGTTGGCTCGCTAAGGCCGGCATGTGGGACTTCGCCGGCTCAACGGTCGTCCATTCGATAGGCGGCTGGGCCGCGCTCGCGGGGGTCATGGTTCTCGGGCCGAGGCTCGGCAAGTTCACAAAGGACGGCAGGGTAAGCCCGATACCCGGGCACAATATGTCAACGGCAACGCTCGGGGCGCTCATCCTCTGGCTCGGATGGTTCGGGTTCAACCCCGGCTCGACAATGGCGGTGGACGCCGAGGCAATATCCAGGATCGCGCTTACGACCAACACCTCGGCGGCCGCGGCGACGCTTACCGCGACGCTTACGGCATGGCTCATGCTCCGTAAACCGGACCTCTCGATGATACTCAACGGAACGCTCGCCGGCCTCGTTGCCGTTACGGCGTCGTGCGCATACGTAAGCGTCGTGAGCTCGCTCATCATAGGGCTTATAGCAGGCGTGATCGTTGTGTTAGCCGTAATAATGTTCGACAAACTGAAGCTGGACGACCCGGTAGGCGCCCTGTCGGTGCATCTGGTTAACGGGGTATTCGGCACGTTGGCCGTGGGATTATTCGCGGAGGACAGGTTTATGCCCGGTACAACGGGTGACGGGCTCTTATTCGGCGGCGGCACAAAGCTCATCACTTCGCAGATAATGGGGATTGTGGGCATAGGCGTCTTTACCTTCATCGTCAGTATCGTCGCGTGGTATGTCATCAAGGCGATATTCGGCTTGAGGGTCAGCAAGGAGGAGGAGATGGAAGGGCTTGATATAGGCGAGCACGGCGTAGAGGCATACCATATAACCGGAAGCGAAGGCCGCATAAGGCCGCTTTAAACGGCGTTAATAAGGCGCCGAGTTCACAAGACGCGCATATCCCCCTTTTCCGCAAAGCTGAGGAAGGGGGGCGACAAAGGCAAAGTCAAAAATACGTCCAACGGAGGATGAAAGATTATGAGAAAGAAGACATCGATGTTGATGTTGTCCGTCTTATCGCTTTTTGCCCCTGCCCTGGCGTTCGCGGCAGATACTGCGGCCCCGACGATAGACACCGGAGACACGGCGTGGGTTTTGATTTCAACCGCTTTAGTTATGCTCATGACCCCGGGGTTAGCCTTCTTTTACGCCGGCATGGTGAGGCGTAAGAACGTGCTAGGCACGATGATGCACAGTTTCTTCATACTCTGCCTCATAAGCATACAGTGGGTTATATGGGGATACACGTTGTCTTTCGGCACGGACGTAAGCGGCGTCATAGGCGGGCTTGAGTTTTTCGGATTGAACGGGGTCGGGGGCGAGGCCAAGGGCACAATACCTCACCTCATCTTCATGATGTATCAGGGAATGTTCGCGATAATAACGGTCGCCCTCATTACGGGAGCCGTAGCCGAGAGGGTAAAGTTTTCGGCCTTGGTTATCTTCACGCTTGTCTGGGCGACGGTAATTTACGACCCGCTCTGCCACTGGGTGTGGGGAGGCGGGTGGCTTATGAGCATGGGCGCGCTGGATTTCGCGGGTGGCACGGTCGTCCACATAAGTTCCGGCATCTCGGCCCTCGTATTCGCCCTGGTCATAGGGAAAAGAAAGGGCTATCCTAAAGAGTCCATAATGCCTCACAGCATAGGGCTTACGCTTCTCGGCACGGCGCTTCTCTGGTTCGGATGGTTCGGATTTAACTCAGGGAGCGCTCTCGGCGCGAACGGCATCGCGGCCTTGGCCTTTGTAACGACCAATACTGCGGCGGCCGCCGCGGCTCTCGGATGGGTATTCTTCGAATGGATGCACAGGGGCAAACCGACCGTGCTCGGAGCGGCCTCCGGAGCCGTGGCAGGGCTTGTCGCCATAACGCCGGGCGCGGGGTTCGTCGAGCCGGTGTCCGCGATAATAATCGGAGCGATAGCGGGAGTAGGCTGCTACCTCGCGGTGAGTTACCTTAAGCCGGCCTTGGGTTACGACGATTCGCTTGACGTGTTCGGCATACACGGGGTAGGAGGCACGTGGGGCGCGATCGCGACCGGCCTTTTCGCGTCAATCGGGGCGAAGGGTGCGTTTTTCGGAAATCCGAAGCAGGTCTTGATACAGGCCGAAGCGGTACTCGCGACGGCGGCGCTTGCCGGTGTGGGGACGTTTATAATCATTAAAGTGTTGGATGCCGTAATAGGTATTCGCGTGAGCGCGGAAGACGAGGTCATGGGGCTCGACCTTTCGCAACACGGAGAGAACGGATACAATCTTTAGCGCCCCGATGTAACATCGGGGCGATTGCCAAAAGGGAACGCGTCTTTTTTCCTATGTCAGGCGCGGCGAGTACTTCGCTTATGAGGGCGGCGGAAGCCGCCCCTTGCTTCATGACCGAAGGGAGAGTCTTCTCCGTTATCCCTCCTATGGCCACGATAGGGACTGTTATCGCCGATGCCGCTCTGTTAAGGGTTTTAAGCCCGACGACAGGGGCGGCGTCGGCTTTTGTTTTTGTTTTGAATATAGGGCCTAACGATATGTAGTTGATTGTGCCGCGCTTATAAAGCCGCTCTCCTTCGAGGGCCTGTTTAAGAGAATGGGTCGAGAGGCCTATTAAGGAGTTTTTGCCGAGAAGCCTCCTCGCCTCTTCAGGAGGAAAATCAGTTTGCCCGAGATGCACACCTCCGGCGCCTGACATAAGAGCGACGTCAATCCTGTCGTTTACGATAAAAAGGGCTTTTTTCTTCGCGCCGAGTTTTTTGATTTTCTTCGCGAGACTCAGGAACTCTTTTGAACACGATCCCTTGCATCTTAACTGGATGATGCGCGCTCCGGCGGAAAGCATGGCAGAGGCAACGCCCGGGGCCTCGATGGGTTTTACGTACTTCGTGTCGATTATTGCGTAGAGGCCTTTTATTCCGGCTTTTCTCTTCATCGGATTTTAAACACCTTTTTTATTTCGTTTCCCATGACGTCCACTGCCCGCACGGCGAGGAGAGTTGGTTTTTTTTCAAGTATCGCGCTCGCTTCTTTTTCGAGCGTCTCTCCGAAAGACCTCCATTGGTTTTTAAACGTTACTCCGTCGTAGTCCCAGTCTATTGCCCAGTATTCTATGAGGGAAAGCGGGTTCTTTATCGCCTTGCCCGGGAGCCATTTCGGGGTTATGTTGATTCTGTAGCCTCGAAGGGAGACATTCGCGTTAACGGCGCCGGTTTTCTTTTCCGGCACAAAAGATTTTTTAATGATAAGCCTTCCGTTGGCATTCTCGAGGCGTTTTTCCGCGGCCCTCTCGAAAACCATCATGCATTCGGGTTTTCTGAGAAGCCTCATGAGAGAGACCTGCGCGCCGATATGGGTTTTTTCGCAAAGGAGCCATCTCCTTTTGAGCCGCGTCGCCACGATTCCGGTCGTGCCCGAGCCTCCGAAGAAGTCCGCCACGAGGTCTCCCTCGTTCGAGCCGCTCTCGATTATCCTCTCGAGGAGGAGTTCGGGTTTTTGCGTGGCGAAGCCGGTTCTTTCGCTTGAAGCGATGTGCATGGCGTCGGGTATGTCGTCCCATACGTCGTCAAGGGGTTTTTTCTCGATTACCATGCCGTTTTCGAGCGGAACGAAGTATTTTATCCTTACCTTGCCGGAGGCCGTTCTGTGGACGCGCCCGGAATTCGAAAGTTCCTTTATGCTTTTATCCGTGTAATCGCCTCTCGGCGCGGTGCGGAAAACCCGCCCGTCTCCGCCTTGCCTGTAGCCGCTCGAGAGGGCTGCTTTAAGAGGGATATGCTTTTCGGAGTAGAGTTTTTTTAGTTTCGCTTTTTTGGTTTTGCCGTACGCGTATATGGTGTCGTGGTTTCTCGGAAACTGCCCTCCCGAGTGTTTTGCCCCGCGCCCGCCGTAATGCCAGACGATTTCGTTCAGGAAGTTTTCTTCGCCGAAGATTTCGTCTAAGATGAGCCGTATATGAGTATTCGCCCTTCTGTCGCAGTGGACGAAGATTTTTCCTGTCAAGGAAAGGAGCCTTTTCATCGCACTGAGCCTCGGGTAGAGCATCCGGAGGTAGCCCTGCTTCGTCCATCTGTCGGAGTAAGCGGGGCGTTTTACTTTGCCTCCGGCGATGAGTATCTTTTGCGAGTAGTCGGCCTTGGAAAGAAATGGCGGGTCTATGTATATGAGGTTTATCTTGCCCTCGAGGCCCTCGATGAGAAGCGTTCGCATGACTTCGAGATTATCGCCTTGGATTAAGCGGTTGGGTTTCTTTGCGAAGCCGGAATCGCCTTGTATTATCTCGACGGTTTCGAGGCGGCAGGGGCACTCACCCGGCGGGGCACCCATCCGAAGGATGGGTCGGGGCGGGTTCGTCTCTTCGCGAGTTTTTTTTTCGCGGACATTCATCACCTTACGTCTTTTTCCGTTATCTTCAGTTCCTTGATTTTTTTTCTCAAGGTATTTCTGTTTATGCCCAAGAGTTCCGCGGCCTGCACCTGATTGAAGCGCGTTTTCCTCAAGACGAGTTTTATGAGGGGACGCTCCATGAACGGCATCATCGCGGCGTAGAGGTCTCCGGCCTTGTTGTGAGAGAGGGTCTTTTCGAGGAACGGCTCGAGTCTTTTCTCTATCAAGTCCTCGAGGGAATCTTTTTTGAGCCGCCTTTTGGGTATCTCCATTTCAAGAGGCGTCAAGGTCAGCGCCGGAGACAGGATTAACGCCTTCCGGAGGACGTTTTCCAGTTCCCTTACGTTTCCGGGCCACGAGTAGTTTTTGAGGTCTTCCATGGCGTCCGGGCTTATGGTCCTTTTGTTGCCGCCGCTTTCGGCGCGGAACTTTTCGAGGAAGTAGTCGCAAAGAAGCGAAACGTCTTCTTTTCTCTCGCGTAGCGGCGGTATGGTCACCGTTACGACGTTCAGCCTGAAGAGGAGGTCGTCGCGGAATTTCTTTTCTTCGACCATTTTTTCGAGGTCTTGATTCGTGGCGGCGATTATGCGCACGTCTATTTTTACGGTCTCTCTGCCGCCGACCCTGTAGAATTCCATTTCCTGGAGAGCCCGGAGGAGTTTCGCCTGCAGATTTACGTCCATGTCGGCGATTTCGTCCAGGAGGAGGGTGCCTTCGTTCGCGAGTTCGAATTTGCCGGGGCGCCTTTCCGCGGCCCCGGTAAAGGCGCCTTTTTCGTGGCCGAAGAGTTCGCTTTCCATGAGTTCTTTCGGAACGGCCGCCGAGTTGACGGCGATGAACGGGCCTTCGCGCCTCGGGCTGTTCGCGTGTATGAGCTTCGCGACGAGTTCCTTGCCCGTGCCGCTTTCTCCCTGTATGAGGACGGGCACGTCCTTCGGGGCTATCCTGCCTATCGTCTTGAAGACTTTTTCGACGGCCTTGCTTTTGCCGATGAAGACGGTTTCGGTCGAGAGTTTTTCGTTAAGCCGCTCTTTCAGGGCATCGAGCTCTTTTACGAGAGTGCGGTTTTTCATCGCCCTCTCCGTAAGGACGTCGAGTTCGTCCAGGTCCACGGGCTTGGAGAGATAATCGAAGGCCCCGAGTTTCATGGCCTCTATCGCGTTTTTCATGGTGCTTTCGGCCGTCATCACTATGACCGCTCCGTCGAAGGAGGGCTCGGCGCCGCGCAGAACCGCGAGGCCGTCCTTGCCCGGCATGTTTATGTCGAGGAGGGTTATCAAAGGGTTCGTCTCTTTCAAGAGCCGGGCGCAGGTAACGCCGTCGCGGGCTATCGAGACGTCGAAGCCCTTTTCCTTGAAAAACTTTTCAAGAACCCACGCTATGGATTCGTCGTCGTCGGCTATGAGAACCGTTTTTTTCATGTCCTTAGTCTCCTATCGGTAAAAAGACCCGCGCCCTCGTGAATTTTTCCGCCTCTGATTCCATCTTCAAAAACCCGTTGTGTTCCTTTATTATCCGGTACGATATGCCCAAGCCGAGTCCGCTCCCGCCTTTTTTGGTCGTGAAAAACGGCGTGAATATCCTTTCCATGTCAGAGGGTTTTATGCCGCACCCGCTGTCCTCGACCCAGGCCTCGATAAACTTGGCCTCTTTCGTTCCCTCTTCCTTCAGGCGGAAATCCGTCGCCATGCGGGTCGTAACCCTGACAGAGCCTTTTCTCCCGGCGACCGCCTCTTTCGCGTTCTTCAAGAGGTTCAGAAACACCTGAGAGAGCTGGTCTTCGTCGCCGGTTATTTCCGGAAGGCTCGGGTCGTATTCTCTTGCGATTAAAAACCCTTGGTCCTCGATTAATCCTATGACGCGGTCGAGGAGCTTGTGGAGGTTAAAGGGTTTTTTCCTCAAGGAGCCCTGGCGGGTGAAGTTGAGGATGTCGTTCACTATTGAGTTAAGACGTTCTGTTTCTCTTATGATTATCCCGGTGTATTCTTCGAGGGTC
>JBBTLC010000151.1:0-12983 GCA_038068875.1 Deltaproteobacteria bacterium | reverse complement strand
ACAGAAAAAGCAACGCTCTTAAAAGGGGCGACGAGGTCATCGTGCCGTGCGTATCGTGGGCGACTACCTTCCACCCGCTCCACCAGTACGGGCTTAAGCTCAAATTCGTGGACATAGACCTCCAAACCCTGAACTACGACGTCGCGGCCCTTAAAAAAGCCGTAACGCGTTCTACGAAGATGATCGTCGCCGTAAGCATCCTCGGCAACCCGTGCCAATTCGACGAGATAACGAAGCTCTGCATTGATAAAGGCATAATACTTTTTGAAGACAACTGCGAATCAATGGGCGCCAGATTCAACGGCAGATACACCGGCACGTTCGGCCTCGTAAACACCTTCTCTACCTTCTTTTCTCATCACATCTCGACCATGGAGGGCGGACTTGTCCTAACGAACGACAAGGAAATATTCAACCTCCTGAAGGCCATGAGAAATCACGGCTGGACGAGAGACCAGGATGAGGACAGTCCCATATTCGAAAGACGCGACGACGATTTTTACGAGGCATACAGATTCATACTGCCGGGCTACAACGTGCGTCCCGGCGAAATACACGGCGCGCTGGGCAAAACACAACTCGACAAGCTCGACGCGTTCCTCAAGATAAGGAGAATGAACGCGGCGCACTTCGTAAACCTTTTCAAGAATGACGAAAGATTCATCATACAGAAGGAGGTAGGGGAAAGTTCGTGGTTTTGTTTCACCATGATAGTCAAGCCGGGCTCCGGACTCGACAGGCAGCGCGTAATCCAAAGGCTCAAAGAGGCCGGCATAGAGCACAGGATAATAACCGGCGGGAACATGCTCAGGCACGACGTGGTAAAGCACTACGACCACACGGTGCACGGCTCCGCTAACGCCGACATCGCCCATTATAACGGATTCTTCGTAGGCAACCACCCCTATGACATAAGGGATAAGATAGATTATCTTCACGCTATGCTCAAAAACATATAGGAGAGGCATTGATGGGAAACAACATACTGGTTACAGGCGGGGCAGGGTATCTCGGAGCAATACTCGTTCCGGAACTTCTGAGGCTCGGACATAAGGTTACGGTTCTTGATAATTTTATGTTCGGCCAGAACTCTCTTCTCGACTGTTGCGTAAACCCCGATTTCGAGGTGGTGAGGGGGGACGCGAGGGACGAGGAGCTTCTCGGAAGGCACATAGGAAAGGCGGATTACATAATCCCTCTCGCGGCCCTCGTGGGAGCGCCGCTTTGCGACAGGGATAAACCCGGTACAGTCAGCACCAACAGGGACGCGCTTGCCTCCATAACGAAGATCGCGTCAAAGACGCAGCGCGTAATCATGCCCACAACCAACAGCGGCTACGGCATAGGGCAGAAGGGGATATTCTGCACCGAGGAAACGCCGCTTAATCCAGTGTCGCTTTACGGCAAGACCAAGGTCGAGGCCGAGAGAATAGTATTAGACAGGGGCAACTCCATAAGCCTCCGGCTCGCGACGGTCTTCGGCATGTCGCCGAGGATGAGAATGGACCTTCTGGTGAACGACTTCGCCTACAGGGCGGTGAAGGACAGGTTCCTCGTAGTGTTCGAGGGGCACTTCAAACGGAACTACATCCATATCCGCGACGTCGCGAGGGCGTTCATCCACGCGATCGAGAACTTCGACGCCATGAAAAATCAGGCGTACAACGTAGGGCTTTCGGATGCCAACCTCTCGAAACTCGAACTCTGCGCCAAGATAAAGGAGCATGTTCGGGATTTCGTGTATCTCGAGGCGCCGGTAGGCGAAGACCCGGACAAAAGGGATTACGTAGTGTCCAACGAAAAAATCGAAAAAACAGGGTTTAAGACGGCGTATTCGCTCGATACCGGCATAAGAGAGCTTATAAAGGGGTATCGAATGATAAACAACTCCAGGTATAGCAATGTTTGAAGACTCTCGCATATACGTGGCCGGTCATACGGGGCTTCTCGGCTCGGCGCTCGTAAAGAAACTATCGGACGGCGGGCACCGCAATATAATCACGAGGAGAAGGGCTGAGTTAGACCTTGCGTCGCAATCTTGCGTGCGCGAGTTCTTCAAAACGGAACGGCCTGAATACGTATTTCTGGCGGCGGGATTAACAGGCGGCATAGTAGCCAATAAAACGTATCCCGCGGATTTTTTTCATACGAACATAGCCATACAGGATAACGTGTTCGAGGAGTGCCGCGCGCATGACGTAAAGCGCGTTGTATTTTACGGATCGTCCTGCGTTTATCCGAGGTCGTGCCCTCAACCGATGAAGGAAGAATACATAATGACGGGGCAGGTGGAAGAAACGAGCGAGGCATACGCCATGGCGAAGCTCGCCGGAATCAAGGCATGCAAGGCCTATAACGCGCAGGACGGCGTAAACAGGTTCATAGCCCTTATCCCTAATTCCATGTACGGCCCGAATGACAACTTCGATGCTCTGAACTCGCACGTGCTTTCCGCTCTCATAAGAAAACTTTCCTTTGCTTTCCGTGAAGGGGAGGAATCCGTAACCCTCTGGGGGAGCGGGAATCCGAAGAGGGAATTCATATTCAGCTCGGACGTCGCGACTGCTTCGATATTCGCGGTAGAAAACGCCGATAAGTTGGAAAACGCCTGCTATAACCTCGGCACAGGGGTTGATTGTTCGATAAAAGAACTCGCCTCGCTGATAGCCGGGGCAGTGGGTTTCGAAGGGGTGATGGAATGGGATACATCCAAGCCGGACGGAACGCCGCGTAAACTCCTCGACAGCTCGAGGTTTAAATCTTTAGGGTGGAACGCCTCGACCACGCTCGAACAGGGCATAAAGACCACGTGCCTTTGGTATAAGGAAAATTATTTCAAGGTGATGCAATGCATCTAAACGTGTTGCAAAATAAAAAAAGCAGCCTCAGCATACCCGAACTCGAAAAAAAAGCCTGCGAGATAAGGGCCACCTGCGTTCAAATAGCGCATGACGGCAAGGTAGGGCATCTCGGGTCGGCCTTGAGCTGCGTCGAAGGCATCATGGCTCTTTATTACTACTGGTTAAACGTTAATCCCGAATCCGCCGGAGATCCTGAACGCGACAGATTCATTCTGAGCAAAGGACATGCCTGCACGTCTCTTTACGCGGTTTTCGCGGATTTGGGTTTCATACCCATGGAGTGGTTATCCTCATACGCCAAAACAGGGGAACCTCTTTCCGACCATCCTTGCAAGCACGCCCTGGAAGTTCTCGAATGTTCGACCGGAAGCCTCGGGCACGGTCTAGGCATCTCTACAGGCATGGCCTACGCCTTTAAACTCGAAGGTTCGCCCGCGCGCGCGGCGGTATTGATGAGCGACGGGGAATGCAACGAAGGCAGCGTTTGGGAAGGGGCCATGTTCGCCGCCTCCAAAAAACTCGATAACCTTCTCGTCATGGTGGATTATAACGGCATACAGGCCGTCGGACGAAGCGACGACATAATGGGGCATACCTCGCTTGAGGAAAAGTTCAAGGCCTTCGGATGGGGGGCTTGCACGGTGCCGGGTAACGACATAGGGGCGATAATGAAGGCTCTCGATAAATTTCCCTTTAAAAAGGGGCGTCCGAGCGCCATAGTGCTTCGCACAAAAAAAGGCGCGGGCGTGAGTTTCATGGAGGACAAGGTGCTCTGGCATTACAGGGTTCCGTCAGAGGAAGACCTCTCGAACGCGTTGAAAGAGCTGGACGCGAAGGCTCTGCACATAGGGTGACACAAGCGAAATGAAACTGGCGTTCATAAAAAAACTGACCGAGCTGGCTTCGACAGACCCCCGTATCATGCTTCTTACGGGGGACCTCGGATTTCAGATATTCGACGAATTCCGCGTCCGTTTCAAAGCGCGTTACGTTAACGTGGGGGTCGCCGAGGCGCAGATGGCGAGCGCCGCCGCGGGCATGGCGCTCGCCGGGAAGAAACCGGTAACGTACTCCATAGCGTCTTTCATGACGTCCCGGTGCTTCGAGCAGATTAAATTATCCATCGCGTACCATAACGCGCCGGTGGTCATAATAGGCGCAGGAGGAGGTTTCGCGTACGGGCATAGCGGCGTTACCCATCACGCGCCGGACGACATCTCTCTTATGCGCTCAATACCGGGCATGACCGTCGTGGCGCCGGGCGACGCAGGCGAGGTGGAAGACCTTCTCCCGCAGCTTCTCGAACTCGACGGCCCTTCTTACATGAGAATAGGCCGGGGCAGGGAGCCGGTTTACGTTGCCAAAGAGCCGGCGGTGCTCGGACAATGCCGCAAATTATGCGACGGCAAAGACATGGCCATCATCACTACGGGCGATATAGCCTCGGAAGCAATATCGGCAATAAAGGCGCTTAACGCGAGGAATATATTCCCCGCGGCGTATCAGTTCCATACGGTTAAACCCCTCGATACGGGCGCGCTTGAAACCATCGCAGGAAAGTTTAAACGCATGATAGTCGTCGAGGAAAATATCCCGCAGGGCGGGCTCGGCTGCGCGATAAGGGAGTGGGCGGCGAGGAGGAAAACCCTGACGGACATCACATACCTTTGCGGCCCTGACGAATTCGTACTCGGAAGCCCGCATCAACGCGAGATACGTTCGAAATACGGGTTTGATTCGTCGGCCGTGGCCGATGAAGCAGTAAAGGCCGCGGCCGGATAAGGGCCTTAAGGTATCCGCCGCAACACGTCATGCAGGGATTTTACTCGCGCGGCGCTTTAATCATAGAAGTATAAAAACGCTAAAATGAGGGCGCAATGAAATTCGTAAAAAGAAGCCAGCGCGAGGTAACCCCTGAAATCTCCTTTGTCCTCATGGACTGGGGGTGCCGTGAAACCTTCCACACCCTGGAGTATTTAAACAACCAGACCGAGCGGCGCGACCGCTACGAGATAATCTGGATAGAGTACTACGACAGGAAGCCGGCCAGAATAACCCAAATGCTGGAGGACTACAAAAGATGCGGCCTCCCCGACCCGGTGGACACGTGGATAATACTGGAAAGGCCGAAGGGCGAGATATTCAGAAAACACTGGATAAACAATATCGGCACGCTCGAGGCAAAGGGGAAGATAGTCTGCTTCATGGACTCGGACGCCATAACAAGCACAACGCTTGTCCACACGATATTAAAGGAGTTCGAAAATATCCCCGATCTCATACTTTATATCGAAGAGATAAGGACCGCCGACAAATCCTTCTATCCCTTCAAGTACCCTAACTATAAAGAGATAATACCGAGCGCGGTAAACATGAAAAACGGCGTTCCCGTCGCGATGAGAAACTTCCGTTCGGGCCTCCTCGCCGACCCGTCCCTCATACACTGCAGAAACTACGGCGCCTGCTTCAGCGCGCGCAAGGAAGACCTCATACGCATAGGCGGGTGGGACGAGCACGAGGACTACACCGGTTACATAGCGGGACCGTATGAGATGAGTCTCCGCATGGAGCTTACCGGCAAGAAGGAGCTTTGGAGCCACTTCGAACTTCTTTATCATACCCCTCATCCCGGCAATAGCGGCATAGACAACTATTCCGGCCCTCATGACGGAAGGGGCGTATCCTCGACCGCGATGAAAATACTCGAGACCAAGAGGCTCTTTCCTCTGGAAGAAAATCCCGGGATAAAGGCCTTGAGGCTCAAGTTGCCGGCCGTGAAGCTCTCCGATAAAGCGATTATCGGGATAGACGACGATTCCTTGAATAACGACCCTGCGCCGACGACGCCTGAAAAATCCGGTTTCGCGTACCTGCCGCCGGCGTCGGTTACGGGATGGGACAAGAAAACGATTTATCTTTTGGCGAAGTTTTACGAGGAACTCGAAATAAGGACGCTCGATTACGGTTATTCGCGGCCAAGGGCAATCGGTTCCTACGCGGCGACGCTCGCCAAGAAGATGGGCCTTCCGCAGGAGAGAGCCGAGGCGATATACGTGGCGGGATTTTTTTGCGACATGTCGAAGATACTCGGCTCGTCGTCGGAAAAAAACCGGTCCTCTTTGGATTTTGCCGGCATCTTCGAGAGTGTCGGAGAAGAGCTTGCCTCCACGATAAAAAAAGTCAGCGCCAACTATAGAGAGCAATTCGACGGCAACGGCCCGAAACGGCTTAAAGGAACGGCCATACCGGTGGAAGCGCGGATAGCGGCCCTTGCCGTCCACTTCGACAAATTAATCAACCAGAGGGGCAACGGGGCGCTTGACCCGCTCTCCGAGCGGGTACCCCGAAGCGGCGTGGGTCGGGCTTCGTCTTTCAACGAGGCCTTAAGTTCGATAGAGCTTCGCGCGGGCAAGGAATTCGACCCGGAGGTCGTGGACGCGTTCATGGACATAAAGGAGGACTTCGTATGCATTCATCTTAAAAACAAGCACGGTTTGCTTAACTTCATGTACCCCTGTTATAACTTCGACGAGGCCGCGGCGCTCGGCGTAAGCGCGAAGGCGACGGCATCCGCCGCGATAGTCGAAGGCGCCGGGCATATCAAAGACACGTTCATGGATTTCAATATCTTCCGCATAGGACAAAACGGAAGGGAGGTCTTTTACGCCATTCCGGCCTCCGAGGGCAACTTCGACATGGAGGCCTTCGATAAAGGCAAATACAGCTTCGCCTATGCCGGAAAAAACATTGACGAGGTCAAGAATTACCTGAACCCTCAACTTGTCCTTCAGGGGTTTTACGGCCACAACTTCATATTCGCCGCGAAGAGATACTTCGCCATTAATCAGAGTGAAACCGTTTTCAGCATAGTGAAGGCCGTAACAAGACAATACGACACCGATTCTTACGTGTCCGGCAATTTGAGGATGCTCAAGCAAAAAGTGCTCGTCGGGAGAGCCAAAGAACATTTAAAAAATAAAATGAAATTCTTGGTGAAAAAGTTTCTTCCGGCGTGAATCCGTAAAAGGCTTTCGCGCGTAACAAGCAATAGTAATATTTGCGTGATGTCTCAAAATGATACCAAGGAGGAAATATGATAGACGCTCAGGTGTTCCGCACGTCCCGCGAGGTGGCAAGATGCAAGATTCCCCCGGATGTGGCAAAAAACAGTTTCGGATACTATATAGACATACCGAACGGATGGGAGTCCTACAGAACGCCCGAAGAACTCGTCGGTTTTCTCGGCATACACACGACCCATGCCGCTCAGTACCTCGAAATAATCGAGGACATCGGGCTTCTGACGGAAGAGGAGCGCGATTGGGCGCGCCGCTACGTTGAATTTTATACCGGCATAGCGAAGCTTCTCTGCTCCACCGGGGCCGTGGTGGAATTCAAGCACGACATAGCCGAGACCATCTTCGACTGGCGCACCATACTTAAATTCGCGAAGATGCCCTGCAAGGTGCTGGATTACGGGGCGGGCTGCGCGAGGCAGGGGACGTCGGCTTTTCTGAGAAACAAGGATAACGTCTACGTGGCCGTGGACAGCACATTAGCCGCCTATACGCTTCAAAACCTCGTGCTCTCCAACATAACGGTGAGCGACAGGGACGCGAAGTTCCGCGATTTTCTGGACTTCGAGGCCGCCGGCAAACCCCTGCCCGACATTTCAAAAGCGGAACGCAACACGCGATTTCATGTCCCTGCGTGGCTGGCCGAAGCGAGCGTCCCGGAAAAGTTCTTCGACGTGATGATAGCCGTTCATGTGCATAACGAGCTTAGCGGGCCCGACTTCTTACGGCTCGTTAACGTGTTCTCCAAAGGTCTCGCCGAGGACGGCATAATATACGTAAGGAGCGAACTTACCGCGTTCGACACGAAGGACTACTTCGACGCGGTGGACTTGCACGGGCTTGACATCATAGAGATATTCCGGAGTAAGGGCATCGTGCCGGTATTTTGCAAGTACGAAAGCGCCTTCCTGACGACCGTCTTCGCGAGGGTCGGCTCCACGCACCATAAAAACGCCCTTGACTCGAAGGCCCCGGAAAACTCTTTTTTGGACATAGGCAAGGGAACCGAGGCTTCGGCCAAGGCGGCGGCTCACTTTGTCGAAAGGACCGCGCAATCCGTCGCGGCCCTCGGCAAAAAAACGGCGCTCGTCGGAAAAGACACGCAGTTCTTTGACCAATTCATCTCGCCGATAGCCGGGCGGATAGGCATTAAGGAGATATTCACTGAAAGCGATTTTCTCGGCGACAATAAAGAAGATACAAAAAAGCGGCTCGCGGATTTTCGCCCTGAGGTGATAATAGTAGCGTCTCAACAGCTCTATGCCATAGAGACGGAAATACGCAATATGATTCCCGACACGCCGTTCCCGCTCAGGCGTCATTACTGGTATCCTGTTTCATTCTTGTACAAGGAGTCCGGCAACGGCACGGACAAGCTTTTCAGCAAGAACATTCACACGGCAAAAGACATGGACGGCGAATAGAACTCTCTCGCCGGGCGGCATAAAAACCAAAAAACAGGAGTTACTATGATACAAACCGATACGCTGAACATGTCCAAGCAGAAAGCCCGCCTCTCTCAGGGGCCGTCGTCTTACAACAGTTTCACATACTGGGGGGACGTTAAGAAGCAATGGGAAAGCGCCTATTCCACGATAAAGATAACCGAACTGATAGGCTCGGAGAGCATGCCCAAACACAACCTGCCGGACGTCAAAAAATATCTCGGGGGTCTAAGCCCGCAGGAAGAGGCGTTCTCGGCAAAGTTCACCGAATTTTACCGTAATCTGGCCGGACTTCTGACGAGCATGGAGACGCCTCTTCTTACCGAGTACGATCTGGCGGAAACCCTGCTCGACATGAGGGTATTGTCGAATCAGGTAAAATTCCCGTGCAGGATTCTCGACATAGGGCCCGGCGCCGGAAGGCACATGGTTAACGCGTGCCTGAACCCGGCAGTCTCGGGCGGCCTGTACGTCGGAATCGAAAGCATAGGGCTTCCTTACAGCCTGCAAAACGCGGCGGCGTCGTTACTGAGGCTCAGGAACGACAATCTAAAATTCTACGATTACATGGAATACGAGTTCGCGAGAAAAGAACCCCCGAACGTGGCGGACATTGCGATGAACTCCGTGGTGCATATGCCTCTTTGGACGGATTCGTCGCTGCCGTCCCAACACTTCGACCTTATTATCTGCAACTATTTATTGGACGAAGTGTCGGGAGAGGACTTCATGAGAATCTCGGACCTCATAAGCCGCTGTCTCGCCCCCGGCGGGATACTGTATTGCCGCGGAGGTCAGGAGAGGGCGATGCTTAAAGACCTCTACTACTACGGCTACGGAACATATCACGGGCTCGATATCACTAAGACTCTTACGTCAAAGGGACTCAAGGTGGCGGACAGCGACCTCGTGGCGTCGCAGATGACGCGCCTGTTCGTGCGCTCCGGAGACGCGGAACGTCCGGCCCCGGGAGGCAAATACGGCAGATACAACGAGGATGTCCGGTTGATGGAGCAGGCACAAAACGACTTCGTCGAGGTTAACATGAAAGAACTGACCGGTTCCGGCAAGAAGGTGCTCCTGTGGGACGATTCCGGCTACCAGATATTTTCCAAGTACATGGAACGCTACCGCGAAAATATAAATATAATAGGTTCAACGCACCGTTTTGCCCGGTCTAAGGTCAAAACCGGGCCGGGACAGTACGAATATCCGCCGCAGGACATCAGGTCTCTTCGCCCGGACGTGGTCATAATAGCGTCCATGCGCGAGTTGAGCGCGCTCCGGCAGATAAAAGAGATGTCCGCGCCGGGCGAATTCGAACTTATGCGCAAATTCAACTATCCGGTCGCTTTCGCGTACAGGACGCCTCCGTATTGAGTTGAGTTTTTACGGTATCGGCGCGGGCATTACATATGACTGACAGGACGAGATTAATGAGCATAACCGCCACTCACGGCGTTAATCAGTATGCCGACCCTGAGAGATGGAAGGAACACCGCTACGGGCTTACACCCGGAAGGTGGGCCGCTCTTACGGGAAAGAGCTTTCTTGTGACAGGCGCAGGCACAGGTTACGGAAAGGCTGTGGCAACAGCGCTTGCCTCCGCGGGAGGAAGGGTGTTCCTGTCGGGACGGAGAATGGAAAAACTTCTGGAAAGTATCGAAGACATGAAGCGACTGGACGTGCCCACGGAAGAATGCCATGCCGTCCGGTTCGACCTTACCGACTTGAAGCAGATTCTGGCGGCCTGCGAAGAGATAAAATCAAAGTGCTCCGCCCTTTACGGGCTCGTGAATAACGCGGCCATGCCTCCGAAAGGGTCGCTTATAACCGAAGAGCCGGAGTATTGGGACGCCCTTATGCGCACCAACGTCACAGCCCCTTGGTTTCTTACAAAGGAGATATTCCCGCATATGATATCCGGCGGTTCGTCCAGAGTGCTTTTTATCACTTCCGAGGCAGGGTGGGCATTTACCTCGGGAGTAGGTCCCTATAACGTATCCAAGGCGGCGTTGAATAATCTTTCGGCCTCCATGGCGAACGAGTACGCGGAAACCTTTCGCGGCACGGATATACAGATGAACGCCCTTGACCCGAGCGAGGCAAAGACCGAGATGAACCGTAATTCGCCGTACAGCGCCTCGGCCGTCGTAAGCATGGCGCTCATGCTTCTTTCGCATCCGCAAGGCGGTCCTAACGGGAGGTTTTTTCACCGGGACGGACGGCACTTGAAATTCGCTTACGCGGAACCTTACGAAAAAGAACTTATATAGATGACAGGCATTGGAGGGTGTGCAAAATGGAACCTATCACAGCCGACATTTCGATAAAAGGCGCATCAGGCACTGCGGAAGTCAAGGCCACGAGGATGCGTTTCAGCTCAAGCCGCTGCTTCGCCTTCGACAAAGGCGTTCACGACAGACGGTGCCTCGCCATACTCGGCGAATACTTAAAATCAAAGAACGGTTTGGCCCTTTACCGTTCCGGCAGATTTTTCGACTATCTTCTCGATAACGTCCATGACTTGAAAAATCATGTCAAGGCCGTCATAGAAGACAATGCTTCCGGCAATGAAGCGCGCGGGATAAAGTCAATATCTCCGGACGCTTTGCCCCCGGAAATAAAAACGGTATTTCTCTGCGAAACGCTGACAGTGCCGCTCTCGATGATGCGGAAAAAACTGTCCTCCCATGTTGAGGTAATCACCCCTTCCGTGCTAAAGGAGCTTGACTGGCGCTCCGTTCCGGAGCGTTCGTGGATACCTTGTTTCGACAGCATTTACGAAATAGACATACCCGAAATAAAGTTTCTGCCCGGACAGGACCTTATACTTATAGACTGCCCGTCGCGAAACATGGCCCTCATGCCGAACGGATTGGCCTACGTTCACAACGCGCTCAAAGAAAGCGGCTTGAAATTCCAAACCCTCGACCTGGACGTGATACTTTACCATCGGTACCATACCTACCGTTTAATGGATTCTCCGGGCAAGATAATCACCGACGCCGGTTATGAAATGCCCGAAGACCCGTGGCTCGCGGAGTACTGCGAGGAGTGGAGCAAGAAGGGACTCATCGATTTTTTCAGGCCGGAGATAAACGAGATAGTCGCGGGGCTCATAAAGGCAGCGCCTAAGATACTGGCGCTTTCGCTTCAGGCGTGTAATCTCGCTTTCTCGAGGGAAATCGTAAACAAAGTCAAGAGCGCTCTGCCGGAAACCGTCATACTTGTCGGCGGATACAGCTGCTACCAGCCGAGTATCGGAAGAAGGGCCTTCCCCGAATCCGATTACATGATAATAGGCGAGGCGGATTTGACAGTCGGGCCGCTCGCGAAGCGCCTTGCCGCCGGGGAAAGGCCCTCGAACGTGCCGGGCGTGTTTTCAAGGTTCGATTCCCCTGACTACGTCTTTAAACAGGGCGAAACCCCTCAAGACCTCGACAGCCTGAAGATGCCGGAGTACGATTGGTTCAAAGACATAGGCATATACCGTAACCATAACCACTACCGCCTTACCCCTATCATAGCAAGCAGGGGATGCCGGTGGTCGAGATGCAATTTCTGCGCGGAACGCCTTTTCTGGAGATGCCGTTCGCCAAAAAGCGTGGTCGATGAATTCGAGTGGCTCGCGGACAGGGGTTGCGATCAATTCATGTTCAACGAAAGCGACCTTAACGGCAGCATAGAAAACCTCCTTGCCATCTGCGACGAAATAATACGCAGAAAACTCAGGATAAGACTCTCAGGGCAGCTCCGCATACACAAGGACATAGACAGAGCGTTCTTCGACCGCCTGAGCGCGGCGGGCTTCATATCTTTGCGTTTTGGCGTGGACGCGTGGACGGAAAACACGCTGCGCCTGCAGAAGAAGGGCTACACGCAAAAAATAATCTCGCAAAATTTGAAGGCCTGCCACGAGGCGGGCATTTATACGGAAGTCAATACCGTCATAGGAGTGCCGGGGGAGACGGATGACGATATCATGGAGACCATAGAGGTAAAGGTCGCGAACAAAGCCTATATAGGGCGCATCGCGAGCCTAAACCCTTTGGTATTGTTCATAGGCAGCATTTATTGGGACGAACCGGAAAAGTTCAATATCCTTTTCAGGGAAGACAAAAAGAAACTTTATTTCAAATACCCGAGCGTTATACCGAGCAACCTGTGGTACAGCGTTAACCCGTATATAGACGAAGTGGTGCGGCAGGAACGCTTCAAAACCATAGTGCTGGGGCTGCATAAAAACGGATTCGACCTGAGCGATTACGCGAGAAAGGTGGTCGAGGACGTCCTCTCGGGCAAGGGCGCCGAAAAGAGCGCGAGGCCGGACGCGGACGAGTTCCAATCCGAGGAAGAGAAAAAAAAGCTCGTTCCGGCGGCCGCTATAACTGTTACTTCGACCGGCCACAGGGTAGTGGACGACCACCAAGGCGAGTATCTTATTTTCAAATACGGGAACGATTTCTACAGGCTGGCCGATTCCGACAAATTCAACCTCAAAGCCATTAACCGCGCCGACGTGAAAAAGGCCGGGCCTGTTGTTTCGTTCATGCGTTCCTCCGCAGACTTTACGCGTTCCTTCATCGGAAAATGGCAAA
>JBBTLC010000150.1:0-1230 GCA_038068875.1 Deltaproteobacteria bacterium | reverse complement strand
CCCTCCTTGGTAAGGAGGGGAGTTAAAGAGACAAGTTAAAACATTATGGGTGCAGAGCCTGTCCCCGCAATCTTAAGCGGGGAACTCAGCCCTGCCGCTTCAGTATCGCGCGCCTTCCCATGGCTCCCTTGAATACGCGTATGAAAAGGGCGTCCATGGCGAGGTTTTTATTCGCGTAACGCGGCGGAAGCATACTCGTCCTCGCGTCTTCCGCGAGCGTGAAGGCCTCGCAAACAGCGTTAAACCAGTCCTTGCCGAGTAAAGCGGCCCCCTCGGAGGCGCCTTTTAAAAAGCCCGCCATGTCGGAATTCAGAACGAGTTCGGGGCATCCCGCGCCTGAAACCAAAATATCCCTTAAAATGTCCTTTAAAAACTCCATCGCCTCTTCGGGCGAATCTTCCTTGGAAAGGACGGCCGAGAAATCAAGAATCCCTGCGATATCATTCGAATCGAGTCTCAGAAACCTCTCGAAAAACGCCTTTCTCTTTTCGAGCGCTCCCTCGTCAACCGCTTCATACGCCCACGATAGGCTCCCGGCGCAAAGCCTTGCGACGAGATTGGCCGCCTCGATGCTCATGCCTTTTTTTTCGACGAGGGCTTTTTTTACGACCTCGAACGGAAGCGGAGCGAAGTTTATCCTCTGGCACCTTGAAAGCACGGTCGGAAGAAGCGAGTCCGACTCCGAAGACAAAAGCACTACGATTGAACCCTCCGGCGGCTCCTCAAGGGTCTTTAGAAGCGCGTTCGAGGTACTTCTCGTCATGAGTTGCGCCCCGTCAACCACGGCCACCCTCGTGCCGCTTTCAACCCTGTAACGAAGCGCCCTCTGAAGTCCCCTTATCGCCTCTATCTTTAAAACAGGCTGGACGCGTTTTCTCTTTTTAACCGCCTTTCGGGGTTCTTCCGCCTCGTCTGTGGTTCCGGCGTCTTCTTCAGGCTCTATCACGCAGAGGTTCATGTGGGAGCCGGCATCGAACATCTCGCAGGAGCGGCAAACGCCGCACGAGTCTCCGGAAAAATCCGGACAATTAAGCGCGGCGGCGAAACTCTCGGCAACGAGCCTTTTCCCTATGCCTTCCGGGCCTGAAAAAAGATACGCATGGGCGATTCTCTTGCTTCTGACCGCCCTCTTGAGCCTTTCAATCTCTTTTTCGTGCCCTAATACCGCAGAAAACTTCATTTTACCACTTTATTAATAATATCACAGATTTCCTTGTGAATCACGGGTAT
>JBBTLC010000149.1:0-2064 GCA_038068875.1 Deltaproteobacteria bacterium | reverse complement strand
GACCATGGCCAAGGAACATAACGACGCCAACATACTCGTCATAGGCGCGAGGGTGGTGGGGAAGGCAAAGGCAAGAGAGATTTTAAAGGCATGGCTTACGGCCAAATTCGCCGCCGGACGGCACCAGAGAAGGCTCGATAAAATAAAAGAACTTGAAAAAAAATAACGGAGAATAAAGATTGCCCCCTTTCCCAAAGGGGGGTTAGGGGGGATTAACGAACATGTCTTTTCTTGAATCATACGACCCTGAAATATTCGACGCCATAAAGCTCGAGACCGAAAGGCAGGAGTATAAGTTAGAGCTTATAGCCTCGGAAAATCTCGTAAGCGAGGCCGTGCTTGAGGCCACCGGCTCGGTCATGACGAATAAGTACGCCGAAGGCTATCCCGGGAAGCGCTATTACGGCGGGTGCGAATACGTCGACATAGCCGAGCGGCTCGCGATCGAGAGGGCAAAAAAGCTATTCAACTGCGAGCACGTTAACGTGCAGCCCCATTCCGGGTCTCAGGCCAACATGGCTGTCTATATGAGCGTTTTAAAGCCCGGCGACACCATAATGGGCATGAACCTCTCTCACGGAGGGCATCTTACCCACGGAAGCCCGGTTAATTTTTCGGGTCAACTTTATAAGGTCGTTTTCTATGGCGTAAGAAAAAACGACCACAGAATAGACATGGATATGGTGCGGGAGTTGGCCAAGCAGCACCGCCCGAAACTCATAGTCGCAGGAGCGAGCGCGTACCCGAGGATTATAGATTTCAAGGCCTTTCGTGAAGTTGCCGACGAGACAGGCGCCATGGTGATGGTGGATATTGCCCACATAGCGGGGCTTGTCGCGACCGGGCTTCATCCGAGCCCTGTGCCTTTCGCGGAGTTCGTCACCACGACCACTCATAAAACGCTTCGCGGCCCGCGTTCCGGCATGATCATGTGCCGCGAGCAGTTCAAAAAAGACATAGATAAAAAGATATTCCCCGGCATACAGGGAGGCCCCTTGATGCACGTCATAGCCGCCAAGGCGGTAGCGTTCAAGGAGGCGCTCGAACCTTCGTTTAAAGAATACCAGAAGCAGGTGCTCGCGAACGCCAAGGCCCTTTCCGAGGCCCTTATTGAAAAAGGCTTTACGCTCGTCTCAGGCGGCACGGATAACCATCTTATGCTCGTTGATGTCTCTTCGAGGGGCCTTACAGGGAAGGAGTCCGAAGAGGCCCTCGTCAAAGCGGGCATAACAACCAACAAAAACACCATCCCGTTCGACACGCAAAGCCCGATGGTCACGAGCGGCGTAAGACTCGGCGTGCCGGCAGTAACGACAAGAGGCATGAAGGAAAACGAGATGCGCGTCATAGCGTCTTTCATCGAAAGGGCCCTCGCGAACCGCTCGGACGATAAGGAACTCGACAAGATAAAGAACGAGGTAAAGGAACTCTGCCTCGGTTTTCTCTTCTATAAAAACAGGCTCAAGGGTTGATTGCCGGAGATTAATTTCTCCCCTCCTTAACAAGGAGGGGTCGGGGGAGGTCATCTTTAACCCTTTAAAACAACCCCACCCTGCCTCCCCTTGTAAAAAGGGGAGGAGAATATAGTGGTTTTCATGGAATACCTGCTTGCCTTCGGCTCCACGCATAGGGTGTTAAAGGCGGAAAGCGTCTTAAAGGAAAAAGGCGTGCCTTTCAGGCTTAACCCCGCGCCTTCGTCTCTCGCGGCCTACTGCGACCTTGTAATAACCGTTTCCGAGGATTCGCTTCCCGGCGCGAAGGCCGCTCTTATCGTTGCCAAGCTCAAGCCAAAGGCCGTTTACAGGGCTTCCGGAGGGGCGTATGTTAAGGTGTGATTTTTGCGGCAGGGAAAGCGAAAAGGTCGCACGGGTAGCGCTCGATAAGGACTACGACAGGATTACGGAAAAGCACAGAAAGATGTATGCCTGTCCGGAATGTTCGAGGAAAAAGGACGAGGAAAGAAAAAAAGCACAGGGTAAGAAGGTTTGACGGTTCGCTAAAATTACGGAGGATATTTAATGCGGAAAATTTTAACATGTTTAACGGTTTTTATTGTTTTGAACG
>JBBTLC010000148.1:0-1669 GCA_038068875.1 Deltaproteobacteria bacterium | reverse complement strand
ATGCAAGTTAAAACATTGCGGGTGCAGGGGTCACCCCTGCATAATAAGACCATGGAAAGAAGAGTCGTTATAACAGGCGTCGGCATAGTGTCTCCGCTCGGCACGGGCAGGGAGAAGACGTACAGGAACGCCATTTCGGGGAAGTCCGGCATAAGGACCATAACCAAGTTCGACGCCTCGAACTTTCCCGTGCGCATAGCCGCCGAGGTGCCGGATTTCGATCCGGCCGGCGTCATCGAAAAAAAAGAAGTTAAAAAGATGGACCAGTTCATCCAGTACGCGTTTTACGCCGGACTCGAAGCGTTTAAGGATTCGGGCTTTACCATAACCGAAGAGAACGCCACCAGGGTCGGCGTGTACATAGGCGCGGGCATAGGCGGGCTTCCCGCAATCGAGCATTGGTCGAATGTTCTTAGAGAAAAAGGCCCGGATAAGATTACGCCGTTTTTCATACCCATGGTCATAATAAACCTCGCTTCAGGGCAGGTCTCCATACAGATAGGCGCCAAGGGGCCGAACAGTTGCGCCGTTACGGCGTGCGCCACAGGAACCCACTCCATAGGCGATGCCTTCAAGATAATCCAGAGAGGGGATGCGGACTGCATGATAGCCGGAGGCACGGAGGCGACCATAACGCCTCTTTGCGTGGCCGGTTTTAACGCCATGAAGGCCCTTTCCACGAGGAACGACTCTCCGGAAAAGGCGAGCCGCCCGTTCGACAAAGCTCGGGACGGGTTCGTCATCGGGGAAGGCGCCGGAGTGCTTTTCTTGGAAGAACTCGAAAGCGCGCGCAAGCGCGGGGCAAACATATACGCCGAGGTGGTCGGATACGGGATGAACGCCGACGCCTTTCACATAACCCAGCCGGCCCCTGAAGGCGAGGGCGCGGCAAGATGCATGGCCTTGGCGCTTAAAGACGCATTGATGAATCCGCAGGACATAGATTACATAAACGCCCACGGCACGTCCACCTATTATAACGACATGAACGAGACCAAGGCCATAAAGGTGGTTTTCGGGGACCACGCCAAGCGTCTGGCGGTGAGCTCGACCAAGAGCATGACAGGACATCTCCTTGGCGCGGCCGGAGGGGTAGAGGCCGCTCTTACAGTCATGTCCATTAAAAACAAGACCATTTGCCCCACCATGAATTACGAGACTCCGGATCCAGAGTGCGACCTCGATTATGTTCCGAATGCCGCGAGGGACGCCTCCATAAACGCCGCTCTTTCCAATTCGTTCGGCTTCGGCGGAACGAACGCCGTGCTGGTATTCAAGAAGTTCGAGGGCTGAAGAAACGGTTCCCCCCTTTTACAAAGGGGGGTTAGGGGGGATTTTGGAAAAGGTGGCCATAGCGAGCGATCACGCCGGAACGGAACTCAAAGACGACCTCAAGGGTTTACTCAAAGAACTCGGATTTGAGGCGATTGACATGGGCACGAACGGCGATGAATCGGTTGATTATCCCGACTACGGAGCCGCGGTCGCGGCAAAGGTTTCTTCCGGAGAGATCACTAAAGGGGTTTTGATATGCGGCACGGGCATAGGCATGAGCATAGTGGCGAACAAGTTTTCGAACGTCAGGGCCGCCCTCGTTACGGACGTCCTGACCGCGACCATGGCCAAGGAACATAACGACGCCAACATACTCGTCATAGGCGCGAGGGTG
>JBBTLC010000147.1:0-10532 GCA_038068875.1 Deltaproteobacteria bacterium | reverse complement strand
AAAAAGCGCGATGGAGGAAAAACGCGCGGCTTCGCGCTTTTTGGAAAAAATGTAGAAAACAGCCGCAGAGAAAGACAGGACGTAAGAGATTAGAATCAGAAGAAGGGAGATTTTCATGATAATAGGGGACGTTTCCTGCTCCAAATTACTGCCGGCTTATTAAAAAACCATTGTTATTGTCATTGCGCGGGGCTTTATCCGAAGCAATCTCGCCTTTACAATCACGGGATTGATGAGCCGGTCGAAATGATTCCGGACAAGCCGGAATGACAAAGAAGGGTTCGCGTCAAATATCCCGTTCTGCTTCTGTCATTCCGGCTTGTCCGGTCATTCGTCATTCCGGCTTGTCCGGTCATTCGTCATTCCGGCTTGTCCGGAATCTATCCCATGACTTCTCCATACAAATCCATGAACTCCGGATTGATTTTCCTTACAATATCGAGCTTCTCCCGTCTACTCATGTTTTTGATTTGTTTTTCTCTAATAATTGCATTCATGCTGCCATCGCAGATTTCGTAAAATATAAGCTTATGAAGGTTGTACCTCGATGTAAATGAACCGGGTTTTAAATTGTTCTTATGCTCATGCACCCTTCTTATCAGATTGTTGGTAACCCCGACATATAAGGTGGGTCTTGCATTTGCCATTATATAAACAGCAAATATTTTGTCCTGCATAAATTCCTTAAAATGATTCCGGACAAGCCGGAATGACAGACCGAGAAATCATTCTCATTATAAAACGGTATTGTTCAAGTCCGCTATATTCTATTTCTATCACCCGGACGTTTCGTGAAATGACAGATTCCGGACAAGCCGGAATGACGAATGACCGGACAAGCCGGAATGACGAATGAAGAACAGCGCTCCTCGCAATGACAGATATGGTTAGAATTCCGGATAAATTATTTGACAGGCGGGACGCCTGTCCTACCGCCTCCCGTCCTCCCATATGTAGTTATGCAGTTGTATCTGAAGCCTTACCCTCAGACCGTCCCGCAATATCCAATCCGCGAGGTCTCCTGGGTTGAGTTTCGGCCTTACGGGCGCGAAGAGCATCTTGGCTGTGGTGTCCTTTACACACTCTTCCAAAAACCTTTTGGCGTACTCGTAATCTTCCGCGTCGGCTATGACGAACTTAAGTTCGTCGTCCGGTGTCAGGTATTTTCCGTTGTCCATGACGAACGTCCCCGCGTGCCCGCTCGACGGGCATTTAACGTCCACTATCTTTACAACCCTCGCGTCCACCCCTTCGAGGCTCACGGAGCCGTTCGTCTCTATAAGGGTCTGATAGCCCTCGTTAACGAGCCTCTTCAAAAGCTCCTTTGTTTCCGCCTGTATGAGAGGCTCTCCGCCCGTAACCTCGACGAGCCGCGGCTTGAATTTTTTGACCTCTCCCAGAATCTCCTCAATGGTCATCTCCCTCGAATTTTCCGCGCTTCTCGCGTAAGGCGTATCGCACCACGAGCAGGCGAGGTTGCAACCCGCGAGCCTTACGAATATGCAGGGCATGCCGACGTAAGTGGATTCTCCCTGTATGCTTAGAAATATCTCGCTTATGAGCATAGTTTACCTTTCCTTATTCTCGTCTTTTCCCTCGCCGGGCTTGGCCTTTTGCCGCCCGAACTCCTTAAGGCTTTTCGCGAGTCCCCTAAGCCTCTCCTCTACGAGACCGTTGACCGTGCCTTTGGGAAATTTTCCGTCCGCGCCCCTTGTTCCGACGGCGGTAGAGACAAGTATCTCCATGCCTTGGTCAACGGTCTCTATGGGATAAATCGAGAAAAGACCTTTACCCACGGCCTCGACCACCTCTCTTTTGAGCATGAGATTCCTTACGTTCCTCTTGGGCATTACAACGCCCTGCTTTCCCGTGAGGCCCCTTTCGGCGCACACGTCAAAGAAGCCCTCTATCTTTTCGTTTATGCCTCCCACGGGCTGAACGTCTCCTATCTGGTTCATGGAGCCTGTTACGGCGATGCCCTGATTTATCGAAAGCCCGGAAAGGCTTGAAAGCAAGACATAGAGTTCCGTGCAGGTAGCGCTGTCGCCCTCTATCTCGTCATATAACTGCTCGAAACATATCGAGGCCGAAAGAGTAAGGGGAAACTCCCTCGCGAAACGCTCCCCCAAAAAATTACCGAGTATCATCTGAGCCTTGTTGTGAATCTTGCCGCTCATCTTGACTTCGCGCTCGATGCTCACGACCCCCTCGTCCCCGAGAAACACCCTTGCCGTTATCCTCGTCGGCTTACCGAACGCGTAATCGCCGGGGTCCAGGACGGCCAGACCGTTAATCTGACCCTCGACCGCTCCGTCCGTGGATATCATGAAGGTGTCTTCTTTTATGAGTTCCTTCAGCCTGTCGTCTATCTTGGAACTCCTGTAGACGCGTTCCCTGTCGGCCTTTTCGACGTCCTCGGCCGTAACGGCCTTACCGCCTTTTTCGAAAGCCCAGTAACTCGACTCTATCACGAGGTCCTCTAACCTTCCGAAACGCGCCGAAAGTTTCTCCTTGTCCGCCGAATACCTGAGCCCGTACTCCACGACCCTCGCCACACCCGTCCTGTCAAATGGCAAAAGCCCCCGCTCCTTGCACCTCGCCGATATGAACCCGGCGTATTTGTCCATGTTTTCATTGGTCTTCTCGATAATGCTGTCGAAGTCGGCCTTTACCTTGAAGAGTTTTCTGTACTCCGTGTCGAGGTTGTAGAGGAGATAATATATGTAAGGCTCCCCTATCATTATTATCTTTATGTTTACCGGTATGGGCTCGGCCTTCAAGGCGGTCGTCGTCATGAGCCTGTACTGCTCCCACACGTCCTCTATCCCTATCTCGCGGTTTTTTATCATCTTCTTCAAAGAATCGTAAACAAAGATATTGCGTAAAACATCTAAGGCGTCCACTATGAGATACCCGCCGTTCGCCTTGTGCACGGAGCCCGGCTTCATCATGGTGAAATCCGTTGACGCCACGCCGTACTGAATCCTGTGCTCTATCCTGCCGAAGAGATTGTAGTAGGTCGGATTAGTCTCGACCACGACAGGCGCGCCCTTTGTACCCTGATTCGACACGAAAAGGTTCACCTTGTACCTTTCGAACGACGGCTCCTGCTTCGGAAGCCTAAGCCCCATGGGAAGAGCGATGTCCTCCTTTGGCCTAAAGTCGTCTATGTTACGGAAGATGTCTTCCTTTGCCTCTTCGAGATAAGCGGTTACCTTCGTGAAGTCCTTGTACTTTTCAAAGAGTTCGTTCGTAAGGGGGTTTATAACGTATTGGACGACCTCCCTGTCGAGTTCGTTTATCCTGTCCTGCGTCTCCTTCTCGATATTCCTCGCCTCGCGCACGGCGTCGCTAAGCCTTTCCTGAAGAATATGCGTCTCCTTTTCGTACTCGTCCTTTTTATACTTCGGGAGGGCGTTATACTCTTCTTGCCCCATGGGCTTTCCGTCCTTCGCGGGAACCACGGCTAATCCGCGCACTCTCTTTTTTAGCGCGAACCCTTTCTCAATGGCCTTCTGCTCGATCCTATAGAATATGGCCTTGGCCCTTTCCTGCTGGCCTTCGAGTATCTCGTCGCGGTGTTTTTCGTAGTCCTTGCTTTCAAAGACCTTGGGAATGTCGCGCCGGAGAGTTTCTATGAACTCGTCCATGTCGTCCCGAAATGCAGTGCCGAGCCCGGGCGGAAGATTAATTGCCGACGGCCTGTCCGGATTGGAGAAGGCATAAACATAACACCAATCATCCGGGACATTTTCCGAAGCGGCCATCTCGTCAAGGCGCGTTTTGACTATCGAGGCCTTTCCCGTGCCGCTTTCGCCCAGGACGAACATGTTGTAACCGTGATTGGAAATACCGAGGCCGAAGGCAAGAGATCTCATGGCCCGCTCCTGCCCGATGACGCCGGGAAGAGGGGGCACGTCCTCGGTAGTCGAAAACTTGAACTTAGAGGTATCGCACTTCCAGTAAAGTTCTTCGGGTTTAAGGGGTTTTACTGCCATAAGTCCTCCGTGTCATGTATTCATCATGTATGGCGGTTATCCCTGTGCGCCATTGTCCTCAGGACTTCTCCCCCGTTACGGCCTTCGCACCCCGGACACTCCACCTGTAATGTAGTATAGAAGATAGAATACCTTTCGGCAAGTCTTTCGTTTATCTTTTTTAATAGTTCAGTCCTCGGAACCGCGTATCGCGCGTTAACGTCAACGTGAGCGGAAAGGGCATTCACATTATGGCAGATACTCCAGATGTGGAGGCTGTGAAGCCCGCTTACCCCCTCGAACGACATTATGTCCTTCACCACATCACTCAAATCAACCGAGCGCGGCACGCCTTCGAGAAGTATGTGCGAGGCCTCGAATATTATCCGGAGCGAACCCCAGAGTATAACGCACCCTATGCCCGCGCTCACTATAGGGTCAACGATATAGGCGCCGGTAAAGTGTATTATGATCGCCCCCGCTATCACCCCGACCGAGGCGGCCGCGTCGCCGACGACGTGCAAAAAAGCGCTCCGGACGTTAAGGTCTGATTTGGCGAAGCCGTGAAGCCTCCACGCGACCATTAGGTTCACCAAAAGCCCGAAGACAGCCACTATAAGCATGCCCATGCTCTCGACCGCCGGAGGGTCTAAAAACCTCAAATAAGCCCTGTAAAGGATAAAAATGGCGACAGCGAACACCGTAAGGCCGTTAAGAAACGCCGCGAACACCTCCACCCTGTGAAGCCCGTAAGTCCTGTTTTCGGTCGAAGGAAGCTCGCATATATAGAGAGCGGAAAGAGTAAGGAAGAGCGCAAGAGCGTCCATGAAGACATGGGCCGAGTCCGAAAGAAGGGCGAGGCTGTTCGTAAGATAGCCGCCGGCAAGTTCAGCGAAGAAAACAACCGCGGTAAACCCTATGGCGAGCCTTAAACGCCTTTTAAGCTCTATGTCGGAAGAATTAGTCATGCGTGCGCACCTGAAGTGATTTTACCCGCTAACTTTCGGTATGGCAAGCGGTTATCGGTAACGTAGTGTGGGCTCAGCCCATTGTTTTATGTTTTATCCGACAAATTTGGTGGGCACAGCCCACCCTACAAAAACGCGGGCGCGAAGAATCACGCCTTTATCTCCGCCAGAAACGACCTGCCGCGAGAAAACCCCTTTATGCCGAAATATTCGGCAAGGGTTTGCGCGACGTCCGAAAAGCTATCCCTCGTGCCGAGGTTTACTCCGCCCCTTACGCCCTTGCCGTAAACAAGGAGCGGAACGTACTCCCTCGAATGGTCGGTAGAGGGGGTCGTCGGGTCGCACCCGTGGTCCGCCGTCATGATAAGAATGTCCTCCTTGCCGCAGAGTCCGAGTATCTCCGGAATCCTCGAATCAAAATACTCAAGGGCTTTGGCATAACCGGCTACGTCGTTACGGTGGCCGTAGAGCATGTCAAAGTCCACGAGGTTCGCAAGAAGAAGCCCCGAACCTAAAGCAGCCCGCTCCAGTAAGGCCTTATCGAGTATATCCTTATTGCCCGACGCCGGAACCTCCGAGGTAAAACCCCTGTGGCTGAATATGTCCGGCACCTTGCCTATGCCGACGACCCGCGCTCCGCTTTTTTTAAGCGCGTCAAGGAGCGTCTCCTTCGGAGGCTCAAGGGAAAAATCTTTTCTCCCCCCGGTCCTTTGAAACGAACCCGGCCTTCCGCTAAAAGGCCTCGCTATGACCCTTCCGACGTTATGCCTCCTGAGAAAACCCCGCGCTATTTCGCAAATCCGATAGAGTTCTTCGACCGGTATCACGTCAATGTGCGCGGCTATCTGAAAAACGCTGTCGGCCGAGGTATAGACAATGGGTTTGCCCGTAAGCAGATGTTCCTTGCCGAGTCTTTCTATTATGACGGTGCCTGAGGCGGGCATTCCGCAGAGCCATCCGCGGCCGGTAAGAGAGCTAAACTCGTCCATTATCTCCTTCGGGAATCCGTCGGGATAGGTTGCGAAGGGTTTATCGAGGATTACGCCCGTTAACTCCCAGTGCCCTGTCGTGGTGTCCTTGCCTTTTGAGGCCTGTTTCATCCTGCCGTAAGAGGCGCTTGGGTTTACCGCGCGCTTGAGCCCGGTAACGCCGTCTATGAGCCCGATGCCCATGGCGCAGAGATTATCTATTTTAAGCCCTTTGGCGGCCTTCGCAAGATTGCAAAGCGTATTGCTGCCGGAGTCTCCGTAGTCAACGGCATCCGGCAACTCCCCGACTCCGAGCCCGTCCATGACTATTATTAATGCCCTTTTATTGTTCGCCATCATTACCAAAATTAGCAGTAATTCGGGATATTGGCAAGCCCAGCATCACTTTTCCCCGTAAGCGCGTAGGGTTTAGGTAATGATATTTGCCGCGGGCATATGTATTACCGGTGCGGTAATATTGAAAAGTGGTGCGGGGCAAGGGCTAAGAAGGCGACTCATCAATCTCGAAATATAGAGCAAGGCTTTATAGTAATATTATCAATATGCCGAGGGATTTTATTATTCCTTTGGCCGGATGGCGGGTATCTCTATCAGGCATGAACTGATGGAAACAGACTTTCGGGTCTGTTGTTTATTTAACATGATGATTCCAAAAACCGGTCAAAAAGAGGTTTTAAGCCTATCTACAACCTTAGAGATAGAGTCTTTCGCGTCTCCGAAGAGCATCCGGGTATTTTGATACAAATACAATTCATTATCTATTCCGGCGAACCCGGGTTTCATGCTTCTCTTGCACACAATTACAATTTTTGCCTTGTCAACGTCTAAAATAGGCATGCCGTAGATCGGGCTTTTCCGGTCATGACGAGCAGCCGGATTTGTGATGTCATTTGCCCCGATTACGAGGACAACATCCGCATCGGGAAATTCCGAATTAATTTCATCCATCTCAATCAAATCGGTATAGGGGACTCCGGCTTCTGCCAGAAGTACATTCATATGCCCCGGCATCCTGCCCGCGACAGGGTGGATGGCGTACTTAACGGAGATATTTTTCTCTTTAAGCATTTCCGCGAATTCACCCACTATATGCTGGGCCTGGGCTGCCGCCATTCCGTAACCGGGCACAACGATGACTCTTTTTGCATCTTTAAACAAGGTGGCGGCTTCATCAACGGAAACTTGCTTAACTGACGGACCTCCGCTTACGGTATCTTCCATGGCCGGGACAGGCAGCGCTTTAAGGTTCGGGTCTTTAAGTGCGTTTACCACTTTCGAGATAGAATCTTTCGCATCGCCGAAGAGCATCCAGCAATTTTTATGTAAATACAATTCATTATCTATGCCTGCGAATCCCGGTTTCATGCTTCTCTTGCATATGATTATAGTTTTTGCCTTGTCAACGTCTAAAATAGGCATGCCGTATATCGGCGAAGCTGGGTTCGTTCTTGCCGCCGGGTTCGTGACGTCGTTGGCGCCTATGACAATGGCGATGTCCGTGTGCTCGAACTCGCCGTTTATGTCCTCCATTTCAAAGAGGTCGGTGTAGGGTACATTCGCCTCGGCCAGAAGGACGTTCATGTGGCCTGGCATCCTGCCCGCGACCGGGTGAATGGCATATTTAACGGATATACCAAACGCCTTTAACTGGTCGCTGAGTTCTCTGACGGCGTGCTGCGCCTGCGCGGCGGCCATGCCGTAGCCGGGTACTACTATGACGGACTTGGCTTTGTTCTTGAAAAGGCCTCCGGCCTGCTCAGGCGTGAGTTTCTTTATGACCGGACCTGCCGAGGTTGCCGCTGCGGCGTGAGACGGCGCCGGCATCTCAATCGGCGCCTTGATTGAGCCGAACGCGCCGAAAAGGACGTTATTTATGGAACGGTTCATGGCCTTGCACATGATGACGGCGAGGATGAAGCCGGAGGCTCCGTCGAGCGCGCCGGTGATGATCTGTATCCTGTTGTCAAGCATGAACCCCATGGCCGCGTCCGTGAGACCCGCGTAGGAATTCAAAAGGGCGATGACCACCGGCATATCAGCCGCGCCTATCGGCAGAACCAGAAGCACCCCGAAGATAAGGGCCAATGCCAGCAGGAGATAAAAGACAGTGCTCATGAGCGGCACAAAGACGAGGACAATTACCAATCCGATCATAATGGCGATTAGACTGAGGTTAAAATAGTTTTGACCCTTGAATGTGATGGGATGCCCGGGCAAAAGCTCTTGCAGCTTGGCCGCGGCCATCAGGCTTCCCGTGACCGTAAGGCCGCCGATTAGCACCTCGACGCCGACCATTCCGAGCTTGAGAGAGCCGAGGTCAATCCCGTGGCGGTAGTATTCCGCAACGCCGATAAGTGTGGCGGCCAGCGCCCCGCCGGCATGCGACAGGGCGGTTCTCTGCGGAACGGCGGTCATCGGTATCCAGAGCGACATTAAAGTCCCGATAGTGCCACCGATCAGGAGGGCGACAATTATCAATTTGTAAGAGACAATATCCTTATGCATGAGCGTCCCGGCGATGGCTACGAGCATGCCTATCGCCGCGAGGTTCATGCCGCGCCTGGCGGTCTCCACATTGCCCATGCTCTTTATCCCAAGGATAAACAGGGCTGCGGACAGAAGATAAGATAAGTGAAGATATATTGTCATGGCTACTTCTAACCTTTCCTAAACATTTTCAATATGCGGTCGGTAATCAAAAAGCCGCCCACCACGTTGATAGTAGAACAGACCACTGCGATGAACCCGAGCGCGTTGCTTACAGCGCTGTGATTCTCACCCAGGATAACCAAAGACCCGACAAGCGAGATGCCGGATATCGCATTGGTTGCCGACATAAGCGGCGTATGCAAAAGCGCCGGCACCTTCGATATCAACATGTATCCGAGGAATCCCGCCAGTATGAATATATACAGCCCTATTATCCAAATTGTCGTATCCATCTTGAATTTACCTCCATTCTTGTAATGATGAATTGAAAATTGCGAATTAGGAATGAGAACTCGGAAAATTAGAAATTCATGATTCCTAATTGCCTTTACTTAACTACCAGTGGCTTCTGGTGGCAGGGCCGCTCGGATAATTAGTGTCTCCTTTTTTTACGGCCTCTTTTACCCCTTGATGCATAATCTCGCCGTTATGGGTAATGAGAGAACCTTTGATTATCTCGTCAGAGAGATTCAAATTGATGCTCTGCTTATCAGGCGCAAGCAAATGGTTTAAAAAGGTAAGTATATTATTTGCATAAAGTTTGCTTGCGTGTATCGGCAGCGCGCTCGGAAGGTCCAGGATGCCGATGATGGTTACATTGTGCTTGACCACCTCTTTGCCCACTTCAGACAAGGCACAATTGCCCCCTTGTTCAACAACAAGATCTACGATGACCGAGCCCGGTTTCATCTCTTTCACCATTTCTTCGGTTATCAACGTGGGCGCCGGTTTCCCCGGCACAAGGGCCGTAGTGATTATCATGTCCGCATCCTTTGAATGTTTTCGGATTATCTCCTGCTCCTGTTTGTAAAATTCCGGCGATAATTCCTTCGCATAACCGCCGGCATCTTCCGCCTGTTCGTGGGCAACTTCAAGCGGAACAAATTCAGCGCCAAGACTCTTTATCTGGTCTCCTACAGCCGGGCGGGTATCGAACGCCGTTACGACAGCGCCCATCCGTTTTGCCATTGCTATTGCCTGTAATCCCGCAACGCCGGCGCCGAGTACCAGAGCCTTTGCCGGATAAACAGTTCCTGCGGCAGTCGAGAGCATGGGAATAAATCTTTTAAGGCTATTAGCCGCCAACAGCACAGCCTTGTATCCTGCGATTGTGCTCATTGAACTCAAAGCATCCATCATCTGTGCCCGTGATATTCTCGGAATCGCATCCATGGAGAAGGCGGTAATCTTTCTGTCCGCCAGTTTCAGCACCACATCCAGATTGATCATAGGCTGCAAAAAGGTAATCAATACCGCCCCTTGTTTCATCATGTCAGCTTCGTGTTTCTTGACTTTATCGTTGAGGAAAGGTTTTTGCACCTTAAGGATTATATCCGAGTCGCCAAAAAGCCTTTCCACGTCGGATACTATGTGCGCGCCTGCTTTTTCATATTCACTATTCTCTATATAGGATGCCAAGCCGGCTTCTGCCTCGACAACCACCTTCAATCCGGCTTTTACCATCTTTGCTATGGTATCGGGAACACCGGCAACACGGCATTCGTTTGGAGCGGTTTCTTTAGGGATTCCAATAAGCATTTGTTTCCTCCTTGCTTGCGAAAGGTTTATAATTTATAAATAATCCCATAAGCAAATTACGGAATCAAGAATATTCTTTGTTGTTGTTCGGGTAACAAGGTAATTATGTCCGGGACAAATAACCTGCTTGCAATGTCCCGCAAGATTCAACATAATTTGTCCGTGTCCGCCGAGCCGCTTTATCTTCTCTATTACTGTAATATCAAGGAGAGTACGCTCTTTCCCGACCTTACCGACGAGCAACTTGATATCTTCAAGGATGCGGTTATCACTTCGTTTCATAAATTAAATCATGGATACCGGTTGCCGACATTCAATCTTTATAGTAATATTATCCCTATGCCGAGGAT
>JBBTLC010000146.1:0-5303 GCA_038068875.1 Deltaproteobacteria bacterium | reverse complement strand
ATGATGCGGCCGGAAATGGGTATGTCTTTTCCCGTAAGCCCTCGCGGGTATCCGCTTCCGTCGAATTTTTCATGATGGCTAAGGGCTACTTCCTCGCCTCTTTTGAGGATCGAGGAGTCGGAGCCTTTGAGGATTTCGGCGCCTATCGTGGTGTGCGTCTTCATTATCTCGAATTCCTCAAGCGTGAGTTTTCCGGGTTTAAGCAGTATCGAGTCGGGTATGCCGATCTTTCCGATGTCGTGCATGGGGCTCGCGAAGAATATCTCCTCGACCTCGTTTTCCGGCAACCCGAGTTTCCTCGTGAGAGTCCTGGACGAGAGGCTCATCCTCTTTATGTGCTCTCCGGTTGTTTTGTCGCGCCTTTCGGCCGCGAGGGTGAGCCTGTATATGGTCTGGATGTAGGCGTGTTTTATCTCTTCGTAGGCAGTTCGGAGCCTATAATCTTTTCGCAGAACCTCGCCCTCGAGTTCTTTTTCGTGCTCCAGAAGGTAGTCTTCGAACGTTTTTATTTTAAGGAGGTTTTTTATCCTTGCGGCGAATTCGATTTCGTCGACCGGTTTATTCAAGAATTCGTCGGCCCCGTATTCGAGCGCCTTTATCCTCGGCGCCCTGTCGGTAAGCGAGGTTACCATGATTATCGGCGTGTGCGAGGTAAGGGGGTTTCCTTTAAGCCTCTTCGCGCATTCGATGCCGTCCATCAAGGGCATTACGATGTCGAGGAGTATGAGGTCGGGGTTGTTCGCCTCCGCGACTTCGAGCGCTTGAAGCCCGTTTTCGGCCAGAACGCACTCGTGCCCGAGGTTTTTCACGAGGTCGGATAAAATTGTCCGGAAGAATATCTCATCGTCGGCTATGAGTATCTTGGCTTTCTTGTCCATCGGTAAATCCATTGAAAGTTTATCCCGGAATTGCGTATTGTCAAGGCAAGGCAGGGGTGACCCCTGCACTCATAATGCTTTAACTGCCTCATACCACACACACCGTAGAGGTTTTTTTATTCATCGTGCCGTCCGTCCGCCTCAGGCGGAGGGTGACCCCTGCACCCATAATGCTTTAACTGCCTCATACCACGCACACCGTAGAGGTTTTTTTATTTATCGTGCCGTCCGCAAGGCAGGGAGGAGCCCTGCCTGCCTTGACAAGAGGGGGTTTTTTTTATATTATAATTAAAATTATCCGAGCCGGAGCCGATGCAATACTATTTTAAAGAAGACCGGGATTTAGGAACGAAAAAAAGCCTTTCAAAACGCGCGTGGGATTTTTCTTCCTCGAACGCGAAGCCTTTATTTTTTGGTTCGTCATTTCTCGCAATATCCGTTTTTTCCTTTTTTCTCGTAAACGGCTCGCTCCACGGTAATCCCCAATCCAACGCGGTTATTGTCCCCGAAAATAACGTCCCGGCCATTCCTTCTTCGGAGACCTTTGAGGTGACGGTCAAGGGAAACGGGAGTTTTTACGCGGTGCTCTTTGACCTCGGATTTTCGAACGACGAGGCGGCCGCCATAGTCAAGTCGGCCTCCGATATCTACGACCCGCGGAGGATAAGAGAAGGGGACGTTTTCAAGGTCGTGAAGACCAATGGGCGCATCGAAAGCATCGAGTACAGGTACGCCCCTCTCGAAGGGTTAATGATAAAGCCGGACGAGTCTTCCGTAGGCGGCTTTATCGTCACCCGGTTTGAAGTGCCCTCGACCATAACGGTAAAGCGCGCGAGCGGCGTCATAGAGAATTCTCTTTACGCCTCGGGCATTGACGCGGGATTGCCGTCGGAGGTCATAATGGAGCTGTCCGACATATTCGCGTGGGACGTGGATTTTTCGACCGAGACGAGGAAGGGGGATTTCTTTGCCGCGGTTTACGAGAGTGTTTCGGCGGAAGAAAAAGAAATCGGTTCGAGGAGGGTATTGGCCGCGGAGGTCGTTAATTCGGGAAAGAGCTACGCCGCTATTTATTACGAGGACAAGTCCGGCAAGGGCGAGTACTATGACGTCGAGGGCCGTTCCATTTCGAGGACTCTCCTTAAATCGCCTTTAAGGTACAGGCGCATATCGAGTTATTTTTCCAAAAAGCGTTATCATCCGATAAATAAGACCTACAGGCCGCACCACGGCATAGATTATGCCGCCCCGGCCGGCACTCCCGTGGAGACGGCCGGAACAGGGCGCGTGGTATTCGCGGGATGGAAGGGCGGGTACGGAAACTTCGTCTTGGTGAGGCACAATGCAAACTATGAGACTGCCTACGGACACCTTAAGGCCATTAAAAAGGGAGTAAGGAACGGCGGCAAGGTCGAGCAGGGTTCTGTCATAGGCTACGTCGGCTCGACCGGAATCTCGACAGGGCCGCATCTTCACTACGAGATAAGGGTGAGAGGCAAGGTGGTGAATCCGCTTTCCGTCAAGGCGGAGCCGAGAAGGAAGCTTAATGCCTCGGAGATGGCCTCTTTCGCCCGCGTAAGGGATTCGATGATGGCTAAGATGTCGGAGCCCAAGACGGTCGTGGCTTCCGCAAAATAAAAGTTTCTTATTTAGCTCGCGGTCCGCTCCATTTTTTTATGCCGCCGGTTAAGTTGTAAACCTTCTTATAATTCCGGCTTACGAGCAGTTCCGCGATTTCGTCGCCCATGGGGCCGCCGTGGCAGACAAAGACGATTGTTTCGTCTTGTTTTAGTTCCTTGAGCACCCGGCCGCGGGCGTCGTCGTAGGGTATGTTAATGGCGCCCGGGACGTGGCCTTCGCTGAAGAGTTCCGGCTCCCGGAGATCCACTATCTTTAGGTTTTTTCCCTGTTTCATCATAATCTTAAGTCCGTCCGAATCTATCATTTGATGTCCCGCGGCAAGCGCGATTCCTCCCGTAACGAGCAGAGCGATTCCTGTAAGCAGTATTTTTTTCATGAGAGCCAGCCTCCTTGCATTTTATGATAATGAATATACCAGATATGTCCTTATTAAGTCAAAAGCCGAAAAATATATTGGCGATAGGCCTCTTCTCCTCTCCCATAGGAGAGATATTCGTTGTTTCGGGCAACAAGGGGCTTAAGGAGCTTTGCGTGGGCGGAAGAAAAGCCGAATTTGTCGCGAGGATTGAAAGGAAGTACGGGGCAAAGGCAAGGTTCCCGCGACCCATGCTTTTCGCATGGGTACCCCGGCGAAGCATTGCAACGGGAAGAGAGAAAGAGACTCCTTTCGCGCGGCTTTTTAAACTCTTGGATTCGTATTTCAAGGGTAAAAAGGTTTCATTTGATTTAGATATAGATCCCGAAGGCACCGAATTCGAGCTTAAGGTATGGCACGCGCTTTCGCGTATTCCATACGGAGAGACGAGGAGTTACGGTGATGTGGCCGGAGAGTTAGGCATTAAAGGAGGGGCGAGGGCAGTAGGAGGCGCCTGCGGTAAAAATCCTCTGCCCATAATAGTGCCGTGCCACAGGGTCGTAGGCGCGCTCGGGCTCGGGGGTTATTCCGCGGGTGGAGTCGGAACAAAGGAAATTCTTCTGCGATTAGAGGGAGCGCCCGCGCCACTTTCGTAACCCAATCTTCATTTACAATAAATTGCCCGCGTAAAAATGTCTGATTTGCGGCAATACGCGCCGTTTTACGAAAGTGGCGCTGACTGCGATCAGATAAAAAACCCGTGAGCAAAAGCCGCCCCTGCCGCCACGGCCGCGAGGGAAAGAGCGAGAAGCGCGAAGTGTAGTCTGTTCATCCGCGAAAAGACAGTCTCTATCTCCAACTTTGTGCCGCCCGACGCCATGTTGTCGAGCATCCTTCTTATGATAATCGGCTCGAGGCCGAAGAGCATTATCGCCCAGAAAACCCACACGCCGAGCATGAAAAGAAGCGGAAGGCCCGCCCTTGTAAAGAGGCTGCCTTGAGCGCCCGTCATGAACATCATTATAAAACCGGTAATGCCCGTTATCACGGTATATACCCTCGCCATGGGGGCGAATTTGTGCTCTATCCTCTGAAAGAAGAGGACCTTTGACACCGGGTCGGGCATCTTTATTATGAGGGGAAGGACGAGTATGGTTATGAATCCGAGTCCCCCTATCCAGAGAATCACGGTAAGCAGGTGTATTACGTGCATCAGGGAAAAAAGCATGGATGAGCCTCCTTTTCGCTTTCAGTGTCGCACAGGACAGCCTTTTCGTAAATGACAAAAATCAAATTCTGCGGCCCGTCGAAATAGCGCGGGTCGCGACAGAGTTTCTTGGCCGTCAAAAAACCGTAAAAAAAAAGACTTGACAAGTCCGAGAAGTCTGATTATAATCATTCCAAGATTGAAACAGTTCTAATCGGGGGCGCGATGAACAGGATAATCGAGGAATATAAGGCAAAGGGCTTCCGGCTTACGCCCCAGAGGATCGCGGTGCTCGAATATCTTGAAGGCAACACGACCCATCCGACGGCGGAGGATATCTTTATTGCCATAAAAAAGAAACACCCGACCGTTTCCTTCGCTACCGTCTATAACACCATTCAGGCCTTAAAGGATGTAAGCGGGATAACCGAGGTTACGATAGATCCGGTCAGAAAGCGCTACGACCCGAACACCAAGGTTCATCACCACATAGTTTGCGTCAAGTGCGGAAAGATAGGGGATGTTTTAGCCGAATACACCGATGAGATTATCCTTCCGAAAAGCGTGCTCAAAGAATTCACGGTCATAGGAAGCCACGTTGATTTTTACGGCGTGTGCAGGGGGTGCAAGAATTGACCGGACGGGAGGCGCTTTTTTCGCGTTAAAAAAGATAAAAAAGGTCTTTTTAGACCTTAACAGAGGGCAGGCGGGGCCGGACGGGTTTACGAACAAAAAAATAAAAAACCAAAAACAAGGAGGAAAAGAAAATGAACGAAGCAAGGATACAACTCGAGGCGCCGGATTTCGCGGCGCAGGCCGTAATGCCGGACGGTTCGATAAAGGAATTAAAGCTTTCAAGTTACAAGGGCAAGTACGTGGCGCTTTTTTTCTACCCGCTGGATTTCACCTTCGTGTGTCCGACCGAGATAATCGCCTTAAGCGACAGGATAGCGGAATTCAAGGAAAGGAACGCCGAGGTCATAGGCGTCTCCGTGGACAGTCAGTTCGCGCACGCCGCGTGGAGAAGCACGCCCCGCGATAAGGGCGGCGTCGGGGAGGTGTCGTTTCCGCTGGTCGCCGATCTCGACAAGAGCATCTGCGCCAAATACGGGGTGCTCCTTGAAAAGCCCGGCATCGCCCTGAGAGGCCTTTTCATCATAGACAAGGACTTGAAGCTCAGGCATATCACGATAAACGACCTCCCGCTCGGAAGAAACGTGGA
>JBBTLC010000145.1:0-6971 GCA_038068875.1 Deltaproteobacteria bacterium | reverse complement strand
TCTTACGGTAGTCCTTGTTTACTTTTTGGGCAGGAGGGTTTTCGACGAGAAGACAGGCCTCGTCGCGGCCGCCTTCGCCGCAATGCATCCTTACATGCTTCGTTATTCCGGGGACGTCCTTACCGAGGCGCTTTATTATTTTCTCGTGGCAATCGTCGCGTTCCTCGGGCTTAAGGCAGTGATTGAAAAAAGCCCGCTCATCATGTTTTTGGCCGGAGTAGCCGGGGCCTTCGCTTACCTTACGAAACCGGCCGGGCTCGTCGTGCTTATCGCCATAGCGCTCTTCGCGGCGTTTGAAAGGCCGGGCAGAATTAACTCCGAGTGGCGTCAAAGGCTCATTCTCCTCTTTTCTTTATGGGCCGTATTTATTATAATGGCGTTGCCGTACCTTATTTTTATTTATCACAAGACAGGCACGGCCTCGTTTACGGGAAAGATTTCCGCTCATACGGTTTTATCTCTCGCCGGAGGCGGGTTCATAGAAGAGGGTAACGCCGGGATGTTCGTGAAATATTTTCCCGAGGCGTGGAGTTATCCGTTCTTCGCGCTTTTTTTACTTTATCTTTTCAGGCGGCTAAAAGAAGGTTTCAAACGGGAAGAGAAGTTTGTTTTATTTTTGGCGGGGTTTTACTGGCTCGTGTGCCTTTTGGTTCTTCCGAGGAGAAGATACCTCGTTCACATGATGCCTGTTGCGCTTGCGCTCCCGGCGCAAGGCGCAATATACTTTAACGAATGGCTCAAGGGAATCTTTAAGATTCGCGGCAGGGTTATCGCGGCCGCGGCCGCCGTAATCTTGGTTGTAGCGGAACTTTCGATTGGCATGGCTTCCTTGAGGAAACAAAGGGTGGCGGAAAAGGCGGCCGGACTTTATATAAAAGAATCCGTGGGCGCGGGGATTCCGATATTATCCAGAAAGCCGATAGCGGCATTTTACGCCGACGGCAGATACGTCCCTCTGCCGAGAGGCGCTAAGTTCACGTTAGAGGAACTCTTTGCCTACGGGAGGCAAAACAAAGCCGCCTATCTCGTTGATTACAGGGCAGGGGTTCAAGAGACAGTGACGGATTTCAAAGACAACGCCTTGAGCGAGGTAAAATCCTTCAGCGACCACGATGGGAAGGAATTCGTGATATACAGGCTTCCGTAAGGCGCAACCGGGGTATGCATTTCATACGACACCGCGATATTATCGTCAACGAGGAGTATCTTTCGCTTCTGAAGAGCGAAGGCGTTGATTCCTTCGGCGCTCTTTTCGGCTATGGCCACGGGGACTCAGTAAAGAAGAAAAAAACGAGGTCGGTAGTAAGGATTATCCTTCAAGATAAGACATTTTATCTCAAAAGGCACAGCCATTCGCTCAAGGAACGCTTAAGAAGTTTATGCCCTTGTATCTTGCCGGAGGACGCGAAGAACGAATGGGATAAGATGATACTCCTTTCCGAATCAGGGTTTCTCACCATGAAACCCGTTGCCTACGGCGAGAAAAGGACCCTCGGAACAATAGCCGCTTCGTTTACCTTAACCGAGGAAGTAGATAATGCCGTTCGCGCCGAGGACTATATACCGGGCCTTGCCGGCCAAGGCCGGGAGGGTGTTAAGAAAAAGAGGGAGCTTATAAGGAGTATCGCCCTTATTGCCAAGGGATTTCATCGCAAGGGCTTTAATCATCAGGATTTTTATTTAGGGCATTTTTTCGTAAGGCCTTCCACAAACGAGATTTTCATCATGGACGTCCAGAGGGTTCAGAAGAGGAACAGGCCGGTTGAAAGCCGGGTTATAAAAGACCTCGGTCAGTTCGTATTTTCCGCCAAAAACACGGCTAATTTTTCCGCCGCCGACCTCTGCCGCTTCGGTCACGCCTACCTCGGCAAAGATAAATTTGATAAACATGACAAGAGTATGATAAAAAAAGTACTTTCAAAGGCCGAAAGAATAAAAAGGCATGATGTTAAGCTTCTCGACCGGAGAAGAAAAGGCCATTCATGATTTATAGTGAACTTAAAAACAAAAAATACCGCTTCCTCGTTACCGGCGGAGCCGGCTTCATAGGCTCCAATCTCGCCATGGGGCTTCTTGAAAACGGGCAACACGTCACGGTCCTCGATAATTTCTTGACTGGCAGAAGAAGGAATATCGAGGACGTGCATTCGTTCATGAAGAAATGCAACGTGCCGGGAAAGGAGTTTCACTTCGTTCACGGCGACATAAGAAACCTCCCTACGTGCGTGGAGGCAGGAAGAAGAGTTGACTTCATAATGCATAACGCGGCCTTGGGGAGCGTCCCCCGTTCCATAGAAAATCCGGCCGTGTCGAGCGAGGTGAACGTCATGGGCACGGTGAACATGCTCGTCTCGGCCAAGGAGAACAAGGTCAGGAGGATCGTCTACGCCTCCAGTTCTTCGGTTTACGGTGATTCCGAAAAACTCCCGAAGGTCGAGGGCGAGGAAGGGATTCCTCTTTCTCCCTACGCCCTTACGAAGGCTGTCGGAGAAGAGTACGCGGAAAACTTCCGCAGGGTTTACGGGCTGGATTCAGTAGGGCTTAGGTATTTCAACGTGTTCGGCCCGAGGCAGGACCCGGAGTCGAGGTACGCGGCAGTCATTCCGATATTCGTGAAAAAACTCCTCGCTAAAGAATCACCCGTGATAAACGGAGACGGCGAGACGACGAGGGATTTCACGTACGTTGAAAACGTCGTGAGCGCGAACATATTGGCCGCGCTGGCCGCTCCCTCCGGCGCCATGCCCGGCGTATATAACATAGCCTGTTCCAAACCCATTTCCATTAACGCCGTGTACGAAAAAATAGCAGCGCTTTTAGGAACGGACATAAAGCCTATTTACGGGCCGGAAAGAAAAGGCGACGTGCGGCATTCCGACGCCGACATATCGAGGGCCAAGGAATTCTTGGGCTACGAGCCTACGGTTGATTTTGAAAAAGGACTTGAACTTTCCATGGAATGGTATAAAAAGAATATATAATAATAGTCAGGCTGTTCAAAAAGTTCCGCGACCCATTGTTCCGCAATGTGTGCCCGAGGCGTCGAGGAGTGAGGAGTGAGGCGTATCTTACCGATACGCCGCAATGACGAGTGCCGAAGACAACCGGGGTACCCATACGAAGTATGGGTCGGACGGACTTTTTCAACAGACTGATAGGGAGAAAGGGCTTGGCGTGAAAAAACTCTTAAGTTACAGGAGGGCGGCCTCTCTCGTAAGGGGTTTCAATAAGGCGCGTGTCTTGGTCGCGGGCGACCTCATAGTGGATCATTTCATCTGGGGCAAGGTTACGCGCATCTCGCCGGAGGCGCCGGTGCCCGTGGTTCAGGTTACGAAAGAAACAGTGCTTCTCGGCGGAAGCGCGAACGTCGTCAATAACCTGAGAAGCCTCGGAGCGAAGGTCTATGCAACGGGCGTTATCGGCAATGACCGCGACGGAAGAAAACTGAAGAGCATGCTCGCGCGAAAGGGCATACCCCCGGGCGGAGTGATAACCGATTCGAGGCGCCAGACGACGGTAAAGACGCGCGTCATAGCGCACCACCAGCAGGTCGTGAGGTTCGACAGGGAAGAAAAAGACCATATCGCGAAAGCCGTCATGGAAAAGGTCTTGCGATACATCGAAAAGACCGTGAAACGCGTGGACGTCATAGTCGTGTCCGATTACGCCAAGGGCATGGTTACAGGAGCCTTCGCGGACGAGGTAAGGCGCCTCGCGAAGAGGAAGCCCGTCATAGTCGACCCCAAGGTCGAGCATTTTTCTTGGTACAAGGGCTTTACCGCGATAACCCCGAATAACCTCGAGGCGAGCCGCGCATCGGGGGTTGATATCAAAGACGACGCGAGCCTGCGTAAGGCAGGAAGGATTCTGCTCGCGAGGCTCGGATGCGAGGCGATTCTTATCACCAAGGGGGAGCAGGGGATGAGTCTTTTCGAGGAAGGCTCGGAAACCCATATCCCGACGGTTGCGAGGGAGGTTTTCGACGTGAGCGGGGCAGGAGACACCGTTGTCGGGACTTTCGCCTTAAGTGTCGCGGCCGGGGCTGACTTCAAGGAGGCCGCCGGGATGTCGAACCTCGCGGCGGGGATCGTCGTTGAAAAAATCGGCACAGCGGTAGTAACTCCGGATGAGCTTATCGAAGCGGCCGCGAGACTTCTTAAGTAGGGGGTTTACGATGAGGCCCGCTGAAATTGAACCGGTAAAACTCGTGGTGAGCGTGCTTTCTTCGGAAACGGACGCGGCGGAAAAGGCCCTCGGCGCCCTTAAAAAGAGGTTCGGCGAAACGGACTTTAAGAGTAAAGTCCTCGATTTTAATTACACCGATTACTACGAGCCGGAGATGGGAAAAGGGCTCAAGAGGACGATGGTTGCCTTTGAAAAGCTCGTGCCTCCGGGCGAACTCTCCGGCATAAAGACCTTTACGAACGGAATCGAGGATTGTTTCCTCACGGAAGCCGGCAATAGGCGGGTGAACATAGACCCGGGGTATCTTACTCTCGAAAAACTGGTGCTTGCCTCGTGCAAAAACTTCGCGCACAGGATATACTTGGATAAGGGCGTGTATGCCGAGATAACGCTCGCGTACAAGACCAAGGATTTCAGGCCTCTTGAGTGGACTTACCCGGACTATAAGGACGCTCCGATGGTCGAGATGCTTAGAGAGATAAGGCGTATTTACGCTAAAAATATCGGGAGAGGCGCTTAAGATGTGTAGCGGCATGACGGGATACGGGAGCGCGGTTTTCACCCTTTCGTCCGAAGAGGGAAAGGAAGAGAACTTCTCCGTCGAGGTCAAGTCCTTGAACAGCCGGTATCTTGAGGTAAACACGAGGATTCCGGAGAGGTTCTCCAAGTTAGAGACAGGGATTAGGGACTTTATAAAGAAGAGATTCTCAAGGGGCGTTTTCACCGTTTCGGTAATCTCGAGGACGGCCTTTTGCAATGGCATTCGCCTCAACCACGAAGTCGTGAGGGGTTATCTCGATGCCGCACGCGAGATTAAGGAAAAGTTCGGCGTGACCGGCAGCGTGGACGTCGGGATGATACTGGGCTTGAGAGATGTTTTTAAACCCTCGTGCGAGGGCGGCTCGGACAATGAATCGCCTCTTCTTCTTAAGGCAATTGAAAAGGCCTTGAGCGAACTCGTTCTTATGCGGAAGAAGGAAGGCGAGGCGTTAAGGGCCGATATAGAGGCAAGGTTAGTCTCCATGGACTCCCGCGTATCCGAAATAGGGAAAAGGGCGCCTGAGATTATCGACCGTTTCAGGGAAAGGTTAAGGAACAGCCTGAAGGAGCTTCTCGCGGGCAAGGTTATGGACGAGCAGAGGCTTCTCATGGAGGTCGGAATCCTCGCCGAACGCACTAACGTGGACGAGGAACTCACAAGGCTAAGAAGCCACATGGACGAGATGGGAAGGTATCTCTCTCTTTCCGAGCCAACGGGCAGGCGGCTTGATTTTTTGTGTCAGGAACTCCTTCGGGAGGTAAACACGATAGGCTCGAAGATTTCGGACGCTCCCATGACCATGATTGTCGTGGAACTCAAGGGAGAATTAGAAAAGATAAGGGAGCAGGTTCAAAACATAGAATAAAAGCTTATGGGAAAAGGCATGCTTTTCATAGTTTCCGGGCCTTCCGGGGCCGGAAAAAGCACTCTCTCGCAAAAAGCGGTCGAGTTTTTCGATGATATAGGGTTTTCCGTCTCCTATACCACGAGAGCCGCGCGCCCCGGAGAGATAAACGGGGTGGATTATATTTTCGTTGACGATTCGCGCTTCGACGCCATGATTAAAAATAACGAGTTTTTGGAATACGCGACCGTGCACGGAAAGAAATACGGCACTGCGGCAAAGGATATGGAAGAACTCCTTAAGACCTCGGACGCGCTCCTCGACATAGACGTGCAGGGGGCCGAGCAGATTAGAGCCAAGAGAAAAGGAGGCGTCTATATATTCATACTGCCGCCTTCCATGAAGGTCTTGAGGGAGAGGCTCTTCAAAAGGGGCATATCAAAAAGCGAGTTGGAAAATAGGTTCAAAAACGCCGTGGACGAGATAAAAAAGTCGGAACTTTACGACTACCTCATAATAAACGACGAGCTCGAAGAATCAGAGGAGTCGCTTAAGGCGATAATAAGGGCCGAGAGGATAAAAACCGGCCTCCTCAAGGATAGGATAAAAACACTCTTTGAATTTTGACGCGGTTCTGGTATAATGATTTTTTAAATGTTGTTTTTTCCTCCCTTTTTTAAAGGGAGGTCGGGAGGGATTAGGAAGTGTTCAATAATCCCCCTCTTATCCCCCTTTGGGAAAGGGGGAGGATTGCCGCACCACTTTCGCTAAGTGGAATATAGAGATATAAAGGAGGTAGTTAACTTATGGCAAGGATTACGGTCGAAGATTGTTTAAAGAAAGTGCCGAGCAGGTTCACCCTCGTGCATCTCGCTTCGCAGAGGGCGAGAAACATCATTAAGGGCGCGAGGCATCTTGTCGAGTCCGACAACAAGGCAATCGTGACGTCGCTTCGCGAGATAGCGGCGGGCAAGGTGTTTCAGGACACGGAAAAGAAGAAGAAAAAGTAGACCCCATGGCAGGATACTCCATATCCAGGGATACCGGCATGACCTACGAAGAGGCGGTCGAGAAGGTAAAGGCCGCCCTCTCGATTGAAGGCTTCGGAGTCCTGACCGAGATAGACGTAAAGGCCACCTTAAAGAAAAAGCTCGACAAGGACTTCGGAAAATACATAATCCTCGGAGCCTGCAACCCGAACTACGCCTACAAAGCCCTTACCCTTGAAACCGAGATAGGGCTTCTCATGCCTTGCAACGTCATTGTCTATGAAAACGAAAAAGGCAAGGCCACTGTGGCGGCCATAGACCCCGTAACCTCCATAGGCAAGGTGGATAATCCGGCCATGCCTCCTCTTGCCCTTGAGGTAAGGGCTAAGCTCGAAAAGGTGATAAAAAGCCT
>JBBTLC010000144.1:0-2196 GCA_038068875.1 Deltaproteobacteria bacterium | reverse complement strand
CCGTCGCCGTCCTCGGAAGATTCGAAAAAAACGTGAACTCTCCGAAGAAGCTGTTGTCGGTAAAGCGGGCTATCAAAACCTCTTTGCCGTTTTCGTCTTTCACCAAGACGTCGAGGTCTCCGCTAACGACTATGAATATGGAGTCTCCGCAATCGCCCTCATTGAAGAGCGTCGCGCCCGCTTTAATCTCCGTGAACTTGACCTTCCTTATGACGTCGAAGAGTTCCTCGTTCGTAAGGTCGGAAAAAAGAGGCGCCTTCGGGAACTCGCGTTTTTTCTTTTCCGGCAAGGCTCCGGGAACGGCCAAAGCGGCTTCCGCGGACTCCGGCTCCATCACGCTTGGCGCGGGTACCCCGGCGCTGCCCGGAGCAAAGGGCTTATTCGAGGCGGAATAGAGTTCGGCAAGGCGCTTCTGCACGGCCTCTTCCGATGGATCCATCTGTATAATCATCTTGCATACGCCTATGGCCTTTATTATAAAGCCCTGCTTGGCGAACGCCTCAAGAGCCTCTTTATACGCCTCCGCCGCGCCGGCCGCGTCTTCGAGCTTTCTCCGTATGTCCCCGATCCTGATGAATATGCGCGGGTCTTTCTTGCCCTCCGCGCATATTTGCTCGTAGGTTGCTAACGCGTCCCTGAATTTGCCCTTAACGAAATACTTTTCGGCCTTGTCTTTTACAAGTGAAATAGCCTTCGCGTCAAGAACCATGACTCGCCTAATCCCCTTGACCCCCCTTTGTAAAAGGGGGGAACCGCTCACTCGTACCTTAATCCCTCGACCGGGTCGAGCCTTGAGGCCTTCCACGAGGGATAAACCGTCGCGAGAAGGCTCACCGCGACTGAAACACCGACTATTATTAAAACAACCGCCGGGTCTACCTTGGACGGCAATTTGTCTATGTAGTAAACGCTCGGCGGAAGCACCTTGAAATGAAAAATCTTCTCTATAAAACCAACCACTGTCTCGATATTAAGAGCAACCAAAACCCCTATGACGGCGCCCAAAAACGTGCCTGAGATGCCTATGACCGCGCCCTCTATCATGAATATCCTCATTATGCCGCCGGAGGTCGCGCCGAGGCTTTTAAGCACGGCTATCTCCCTGCCCTTTTCCATTACGACCATGATGAGGCTGCTTATTATGTTAAGAGCCGCGACCATTATTATGAGGGTCAGGATTATGAACATGGCCGCCTTCTCTAATTTTATGGCCGAAAAAAGACTCTTATTCATGTCCATCCACGTCCTCGACCAGTAGGGCCCCTGTAAAGAGGCGTCTATTTCCTTTCTCGCCTCCTCGGCCTTATCGAGGTCTTTAAGCTTTATCTCGACTCCGGTCGCTTGCCCTTCGAGCTTGAAAAAGGTCTGCGCGTTTTGAAGAGACACGAACGCCATGCTTGAATCGTACTCGAACATGCCAAGCTCAAACACGCCCGCGACCTTAAAACTCGCGGTCCTCGGAAGCCCGCTTCCGGAAAAAGACGGCGCGACCACTTTAACCTCGTCCCCGAGCCAGACTCCGAGAGATCTCGCGAGCTCTCTGCCCAAAACCACGCCGGGAAGCGTCCCGGCCATGGATGCCTCGCGAAACGTCTTTTTAAGCCCGTCCGCGCTTCCTTCTTTTATCTTTTCCTTTAAAACCATGACCGAAGAAAACGTCTCAAGGTCAATGCCGCGGACGACCGCGCCGGCAACTCCGCCTTTGGAGGAAAGAAGGGCCTGAGCGTATATGAAAGGCGTTACGCCTTCGACCCCCTCGATTCGGGCGGCCTTTTTCATTACGCCGTCATAATCCTTCATCGCGCCGCCGAACTCCATGACGGTTATGTGGGCGTTTATACCGAGTATCTTTGACCTTAAATCCTCTTCAAAACCGGTCATGACCGAAAGCACTATGATTAAGGCCGTAACCCCGACCGTTATCCCAGCCACCGAAATAAACGTTATCACGGAGATAAAAGACGTCCTTCTTTTAGCCCGCATGTACCTAAGCCCTATGAACCACTCGTATCCCACTTCGCTAATCCCCCCTAACCCCCCTTTGCAAAAGGGGGGCACCGCCACTCGTATCCCACCTTTACTCGGCCTTTTCTTCCCTGAGGAGGTGAAAGAGTATCTCGTCGGTTATGGAAGACGAATCTGTCAAGAGCATGAGGAGCCTGTCTATGCCTATGCGCTCTCCGGCCGTAGGCGGCA
>JBBTLC010000143.1:4662-8703 GCA_038068875.1 Deltaproteobacteria bacterium | reverse complement strand
TCCATTATCCTCCTGCCGACGGCGGCGCTGTCCATGCCGTGGTCATGGGATATGTTCACTCAGCCGAGTCATAAGGCGCAGGAAGAAAAGCCGTTTCCCCCTCCGGACGGCGCGGTCCCCGTTACCGGGAAATCCGTCAACATAAAAGACAGGGGAGACGCCGAAAGGCTCAAGAACCCCGTTCCGCCCACTGCCGAGTCTGTCGCGCGCGGGCAAGAGAGGTTCGGGATTTATTGCCTTACCTGCCACGGCGCCGGCGGCAAGGGCGACGGTCCCGTAGGGGTTAAATACGTGCCGCCTACCGACCTGAGCGGCGAATATGTTCAGACCAAACCCGACGGCGATATATTTTATACCATCACATACGGCGGGGTGGCGATAATGCCGTCATACGGAGATGCGATGTCGGTTGAGGACAGATGGCATATCGTCAACTACATCAAACAAGGCCTCCGGGAAAGAAAGTAATAACGCTATGTTACGCTGGATATTGGCAATATTGGTTGCAAACGGCATAATATCATTCGGCTATGCCGTTATGCGCTCGGACGACCCAACCGCCCTATGGGCCGCCCTTGCCGTTAATTTCACCTTTTACCTCGGTATAACCCAGGCAGGCATCGTATTCTCGGCGATTATGAGGATGGCGAAGTCCGAGTGGGGCAAATATTTTTCAAGACTCGGCGAAATACTTACGCTTTCTTTCATACCGGTTGCTTTTATCACGTTCCTCGTATTATACCTCGGCGGCACCGACGACCTTTTCTACTGGGCGCGATTGGAGCCATCGGAAACTCACGATGCCCACCTGAGCCCTTGGCTCGGAAAGGGGCTTTTTTTCTGGAGAAATATAATAGCAATGACGGGTTTTTACGCGGCGAGTTACCTTTACTTCCGGGCCGGCCGCATTGAAGAAAAAACAACGGATGTCCCCGCCCGGATGCGGAAAAAACTCGCTCTGCTGGCGGCCATCGTGATGTTTTTTTACGTCGCGGCCAATACCAACATGGCATGGGACTTCGGCATGATGATTATCCGTCACTGGGAATCGAGCATATTCCCTCCGTATTACTGGGTGGGCAATCTCTTTGCCGGCATAGCGTTTCTATTCTTGATATCCTGCGCCCTTATCCCCCTGACAAAGTCTAAAGCCGATAAAGAGCGTCTTGATTCCATGGGGAAACTCCTTCTCGGCTTTACGCTTCTTTGGACGTATCTTTTCTGGTCGCAATTTATCGTCATCTGGTACGGCAACCTCCCGCACCTGACAGCGCCGTTATTTAAGGCTATGAGCGGGGAATTCTCCCTGCCTTTTACGCTCATGATTATCGCGGTCTTTATAATACCTTTCTTCGCCCTGCTTCACAGACGCGTAAAACTCTCCAGCGCCGCCCTCACCGTAGTTTCCGTTGTGATATGCGCTGGCATGTGGATTAACCGGTATCTGATGATAATCCCCGTGGTTACGAAAGACAATGAAGTGGTCTTCGCGTCATGGACAGGGCTCGCGTTGATACTTGCCGGCTTGTCCGCGACGCTGCTTTCGATTAATCTGTTTATCTGGTTATTCCCTCGAGTCAATCTTGTAAGCGACGCGGAGTCGACCGACACGCACTGACCCGCCTTATGAACGCGGCAAGACGGACGGCCCCTCTTCCTGAATTCCCCGTAATTCAAAGCAAACCGGTGTCCTTGCGGACGGCACAATGAATTGATAAGCCGCCGTGGCTCGCATACTAATGAGGCAAGTTGAAATATTACGGGTCAAGGGGTCAGTCCTTGCGGACAGCTAAATGAATCAATAAACTCCGGTAGTATGCATACCGCAACATAAATTAAAATATTACGGGTCAAGGGGTCACCCCTTGCTTGTCTTTTCGAAACCCATTGTATATAATCGAATTTTACCGGAGATTGGAATGAAGCCGCTTGAAGAACTCAAAAAAGAGCTCCGCAGCCTTTTAAAGGAAAAAAACGCCGTCATGCTCGCCCACAACTACCAGAGGGACGAGGTGCAGGAAATTGCCGATCTTACGGGCGACTCCCTGGGCTTGAGCATCGAGGCGGCGAAGACGGACGCGAAGGTCATAGTTTTTTGCGGGGTGCACTTTATGGCGGAAAGCGCCGCCATACTCTCGCCGGACAAAACCGTAATCCTTCCAAGGATGGACGCCGGTTGCCCCATGGCCGACATGATAAACGCCGAACAACTGAGAATCGAAAAAGAAAAACGCCCCGGCGTTCCGGTCGTGGCCTATGTCAACACCACGGCCGAGGTAAAGGCCGAATCGGACATCTGCTGCACGTCGGCCAACGCGGTAAACGTCACGAACTACGTTTCGGGCGAAAGCGTTTACATGGTTCCCGACCGTAACCTCGCCCACTACGTTTCTCTTACGGCCAAGAAAAAAATGGAGTGGTGGGACGGATTCTGCCCGACTCACGAAAGGCTTAAAACAACGGACGTCTTCCGGGCAAAGGAAAAAAATCCCGAAGCCGTCTTCGTCTGCCACCCTGAATGCTCTCCGGAGGTCGTTAATATGGCTAACCACGTGTGCTCTACCTCGGGCATGTATAAATTCGCCAAGGAGACAAAGGCAAAAACCATAATAGTAGGGACGGAGACGGGGATTCTATACCGCCTTAAAAAAGAAAATCCGGATAAGAAATTCATCATTCCTTCAAAGACTCTCATCTGCCCGAACATGAAACTCATAACATTGGAAGACGTCGCGGAAAGCCTCCGCGAGATGAAAAACGTGGTAACGGTGCCTGAGGCAATAAGGGTTAAAGCGAAAAAGGCCTTGGATAAAATGCTTCAGGTGCCGAGGGTTTGGTGAGGCGGAGTTATCGCGAGCCCTTCGGCAAGCAAGCATTGCAATAGAAGCAACAGGTTTTTCCGCAAGCGCGCAAAAACCTTCAACTCCTTGACAAAGTTCGAAAAGAGTAATATAAATTAAACTGTAAAGGGGAGTAGTAATCCGCGAAAGAGGCGGATATGCGTAGCCGTCAGCACGGACGTCAGTCCCGGTTAGCAAGGCTCCGAAAAGAGCATACGAGACCTTTACCGTCCCGATGTTACATCGGGGAGGTAAAGGTTTTTTTATTTTCGGCAAAAATAAGGAGAAAATAAATGAGCTGGTTTTTATTGGAAATAGACGAGGTTTTTAAAACCCTTTCCTCCTCGCCCGAGGGCATAGCAGGGGTCGAAGCGGAAAGGCGTCTTGCGGAGTACGGCCCGAATAAACTCGAAGAGGGAAAGAAAAAGACGCCCCTCATGATGTTTCTGGGGCAGTTCACGGATTTCATGATAATCGTGCTCATCTCGGCCGCGGCCGTATCGGGAATAATCGGGGACGTCACTGACACCTTGGTCATTCTCCTGATAGTCGTTCTTAACGCGATAATAGGGTTTGTCCAGGAATACAGGGCCGAAAAGGCGATTGAGGCCTTAAAAAGCATGACAGCCCCGACCGCGGCGGTTAAAAGGGACGGAGCCGTCATGACCGTGCGGGCCGAGGAGATAGTCCCGGGCGACGCTGTGCTTCTCGATGCCGGGAGGATAGTCCCGGCCGACTTGAGGCTCTTCGAATCCGCAAATCTAAAGATCGAGGAGGCCGCCCTTACGGGCGAATCCACGCCGGTCGAAAAACGAACAACGCGCCTCCACGACAAACACCTCCCTATCGGCGACAGACGCAACATGGCCTACAAAGGGACTATCGTCGTTTACGGAAGGGGCGCGGGCATAGCCGTTGAAACAGGCATGACGACTGAGTTCGGAAAGATCGCCGCGATGCTCGCCGGTGAAGAGGAGACGAAAACTCCTCTGCAGAAAAGGATGGCGAAGTTCGGCCAACAGATATCACTGGCGGTTCTCGCGATATGCGCCATCATATTCGTGGTCGGATTCTTAAGGGGCGAAGACCCACTGTTCATGTTCCTTACGGCCATAAGCCTCGCCGTAGCCGCGATACCCGAGGCCCTTCCGGTAGTGGTCGCCATATCCCTCGCGCTCGGGGCGAAAAAACTGGTTCACGG
>JBBTLC010000143.1:0-4652 GCA_038068875.1 Deltaproteobacteria bacterium | reverse complement strand
CCTCGGCTCGGTCACTTACATCTGCTCGGACAAGACCGGCACTCTCACGTTGAACAAGATGACCGTGGAAGAGGTGTTCGTTGACGGAAAACTTCTCGCAGGCGAGCGCATTGCGGCCGGAGGCAACAGCGCTGCGGAAAGACTCTTTATTGCCATGGCCCTCTGTAACGACGTGGAAAGGGACGCGAAAGGCAAACCAATCGGAGACCCGACGGAGGCGGCTCTCTTCCTTGCCGCGGAAAAGGCCGGATTCGTAAAATCGGCGCTTGAAAAAACAAAACCCCGCGTTGCGGAAATACCTTTTGATTCGGACAGAAAAATGATGACCACGTTCCATAAAGATCCGGACGGCGGCTATGTTTCCTTCACAAAAGGCGGGGTGGAAGTCGTCATGGAAAGGGCAATTGAGACGCAGAACCTCGGAGCGGCGGCGAAGAAGACCCTTTTAAGGGAAAACGAGCGCATGGCGTCCGACGGATTGAGGGTCCTCGCCATAGGCACGAGAAAGTGGTCCGATCTGCCGATTGATATGAGCCCTGACGCCGTGGAAAAAGAATTGACTGTTCTCGGCTTTGCCGGCATACTCGATCCCCCGCGCGAGGAGGCAAAGGAGGCGATAAAACTCTGCAAATTAGCGGGCATAAAGCCCATCATGATAACCGGAGACCACCCCATAACGGCAAAGGCCATAGCGAGAAGGCTCGGCATGGTGGATGACGGGGGCGAGGTAATGACAGGCCCCATGCTGGATAAGCTTACGCTGGAGGAATTCGAGGAAAAGGTCGAAAGAATAAGGGTCTACGCGAGGGTCGCGCCCGCGCAAAAACTCAAGATAGTGAAAGCCCTTCAGGACAAGGGCGAGTTCGTGGCTATGACCGGAGACGGCGTCAACGACGCCCCTGCCCTAAAGAGGGCGGACATAGGGGTTTCGATGGGAATAACGGGCACGGACGTGGCAAAAGAGGCGAGCCATATGATACTCCTTGACGACAACTTCGCGAGCATCGTGGGGGCAATAAGAAAAGGGCGACAGATATACGACAACATCAGAAAGTTCATAAAATACACCATGACAAGCAACACCGCCGAAATATGGGCCATATTGCTGCCGCCATTTCTGGGCATGCCGATAGCGCTTTTACCCATACATATCCTCTGGATAAACCTCGTAACCGACGGGCTTCCCGGACTCGCCCTCACCGTGGAAGGCGAGGAAAAGGGCGTGATGAACCGGCCTCCGAGGCCTCCGCAGGAGAGCGTCTTTGCCCACGGCATGGGCACTCACATAATATGGGTCGGACTGGCCATGGGCGCGGTCTCCATATTTTCGCAAGCCCTGAGCATCCGTATGGGGCTGCACTGGCAGACAATGGTGTTTACCGTCCTTTGCTTATCGCAGATGGGGCACGTCCTGGCCATACGCTCGGAAAGGGAATCCTTCTTCACCTTGGGGGCATTCTCCAACATGCCTCTTGTGGGAGCCGTCCTTCTTACCTTCGCGCTGCAACTCGCGTTGATATACGTCCCTTTTCTTCAGCCTATTTTCAAAACAGAGGCCCTCTCCTTCGGCGAACTCATGTTCGCCCTGGCCCTGTCCTCCGTCATATTCGCGGTGGTTGAAGCGGAAAAGTTCTTTAAGCGGAGGTTCTGCCCGAAATAAACGTTGCGGGCGTTTGGGGAGATTGCGTATATATCATGACCAACAAAAAATAAGGCGTGTTTGGTTTCCGGGTGGAATAGATGTCAGATGAGTTTACTCGCCTCTATCACAATAAGGGCGATATCCCTCATCTTCTTGTTTTCCTTCTGCGAATGGCTCTGGAGGAGTTTGAAGGCTTCCTCTTCGCCTATGTTGCATCTTTTCATGAGTATGCCCTTGGCCCTCTCGACGAGTTTTCGCGCCTCGATGGCCTCGCTCATCTCCGAGAGGTCTTCCCTGAGTTTACGGAACTGCTCGAACCGGGCTATGGCGAGCCTTATGGCCGGAAGCAGGTGCTTTTTCGTCACGGGCTTGACGAGATACCCGAACACGCCCGCCTCTATGGCCTCGTGCGCTACCTCTTCCGAAGAATGCCCCGTAAGGAGTATTATGGGAACCGAGGCGATCTTCGATATCTCTCTGGCGGCCTCTATGCCGGTCATCTTCGGCATCTTGAAGTCCATGATGACAAGCCCCGGGGAATGCTCCTTAAAAAGCTCCACCGCGGCTTCTCCGTTAGCGGCAAGACCAACCACCTCGAAGCCCAAAAGCTCGAGGTAATCACCCACGAGTCTTCGCATGGCGGCGTTATCGTCGGCCACGAGCGCCCTGCTGAATTCCTTTGGCGGGGCAGAAACGATTTTTCGCGCAGGGGTATCCGACCCGACCCATCCCGGGGCACCCATGCGAAGCATGGGTCGTGGGTGCCCCGCCGAGTGGTTACTCCGAAGCGGCGTGGGTCGTGGCGCTTTATTTGCCTTTTTTACCGGCATATAATCCGTAAATCCACCCCGACCCATCCTTCGGATGGGTACCCCGCCCTTTGTAAAAGAAGGGTAACAGTTTCACTTCCCGGTTATTTGACAACGGACTCGGTCTTTCTCGAACCGAGCCAATCGAAAAACCAGTCGAAACACACGGCGAATATCACGAAGAATCCTAAAGACGCCAGATACAGCCTGTGCTCGAAGATGACGTCTATTATGGGCACGACGCTCGAGGTGGGGGCAAGTATGATGAAAAACCAGAACACGAAGAACGATATGACGAGCGCCCTCGCCTCCCCCGTCTTTTTGTAACGGAAGAAGAGCCACACCGCTACAGCGACTATCGCGAGAAGTATCGAGAGAGACACGATAGGAGGCAGTATGGGAATGTTAAAGATGGTGCCTTCCTGCACGACCGGCATCTCGAAAAGCCCCCTGGACACGGGAAAATCATAATCAAGGTTCTGATTAATCGGCACCAAAAGAAGCGCGATATAATAAACGATGACGTTAAACTGGGTAAAGAGGTACTCAAGAGGGGTAATGCTCTTCACTCCGAATCCCGCGCTCGGAGCCATGCCAACGGCAATGCCGGAACTCTCTTCGCTCAAATCCCCGAAGCCGCCAAGCGGGGCTATGAAAACAACGATAAAAATCACGCTCAAGACGGCGAGAATAGCGTAAACCGGAATCCTCGCGAAAACGCCTTTTGCCTCGCCTTTACTAATGAAGTAGTAATCGTAAAGAAGCGCGATTACAGGCATGGTTATCGTTATCTCCTTGGACATGACGCCCAAAACATACGCTATCGCCACCCCGGCGTAAAGCGCGAGCCTTTTCCCGGAGTCAGAACACTTCGCGGACTTTATGAAGAATAAAAGCGCGGCAAGATAAAAAAGGCTCGATAGACTTTCCATCCTCTGCACTATGTATGTCACGGACTGCGTCTGCACGGGATGAACCGCGAAAAGAAGCGCCGAGTAAGCGGCAATGCGCTTTGCCCACGTTTCGTCTTCCGTTAACGAGCCGAGCGTCAAAAAAACGAAAAAGTAGGCCAAAACCGCGGCCGCGGCGTGTATCGAGATGTTCACGACGTGATAACCCAGGACGTTCAGCCCGTGCGCGGCGTAATTAAGCGCGAAGGTGGCCATTGTAACGCCCCTCTGCCCCTTGAGTATCTCGGTGATGTTAGAGAGGCTCCGTATCTTGTAGTTTTCGACTATGTTCGGCGTGTCGTCGAAGTGGAAACTCGCGTTAAATGTGTTCGAATACACCAGAAACACCGCGAGCACTAAAACGCCTGACATCCACAAATGAAACCGTTTATTTTCGAATATCTTTTGCATAAACCTCTGCCTACGGTCAGTCTTGGTTTTTATCTTTACTTGATATTGAAATAGCGGTCATGGAATCCTTCAAAAGCGCTATCTCCTGCGCGAGCGTTTTATTCCTTTCGGTCAAAATCGAGATAACCACGGAGTAATGAAGGAGTATAAGCAAAACAAAGAGAAAAGCAACAAGAAAGAGAAGCGACGGCGGATAAGAGATGCCGAGGAAAAGCGAAATCCTGTCCAAAAGCCCTCTCCAAAGCCCTAAAACGCCTATGACAAAAACCAACGCGAGCCAGAGTACGGCGTATTTCTCCTTGAGCAGTCCCCGCCTTATGAAGTCTATCACGAAAATGGCGAGAATTGCGGCAATGAAAAGGGCAAGTATCTGTATCATCGCTATTTAACCTTTTTCAATAAATCCACGAATACGGCAAGAAGGACCTTCACCATGTAATAGGCCGATTTAGACGCGGTTATGGAGGATTTTCCCCCTTTTCTCTCGCTCATTATTACAGGGACTTCCATTATAGCAAAACCCTTCTTGTGAAGCAATACCAGGGCCTCGACCTCCGGGTAATCGTCGGGATAGGCGCGGGAGAGGAATTCTATGACGTTACGGTTAACCGCCCTGAAGCCGGACGTGGTGTCCGTTAGTTTCTCCTTTATGATAAAAGACACGACCTTGGAAAATATGGCTATGCCCGCGGCCCGCGCCATGGAGGGCTTATAATCACCGGCGCCCAAAAACCTCGACCCCACGACCATGTCAGCCGCGTATTGCCCCATTTTGTCATTCCCGCAGTGTAGGACAGGCGTCCCGCCTGTCAAATCTTCTGGTTTCCCGTTTTCACGGGG
>JBBTLC010000142.1:0-4969 GCA_038068875.1 Deltaproteobacteria bacterium | reverse complement strand
GGAGAGGGAGAATTGAGAAGCTCGCAACTCTAAAAGAAATTATGGGTCGGGTATGCGAAGTTATGACGCTCTGCCCTACGTCTTTATCAAACTCCCTGCCTTCTTCCATATAAAAAGTAGCGGGGACGCGACGAATATCGAAGAATACGTGCCGATGACTATGCCCAAAAGAAGCGCGAGCGAAAAATCATGTATGACTTCGCCGCCCGCGACGTAGAGCGCGACGACGGCAAGGAACGTCGTGCCGGAGGTGACGAGGGTCCTGCTCAAGACTTCGTTTATGCTCCTGTTGATGAGAGGCATGAGTTCGTCTTTGGCGCCTTTTCTCAGGTTTTCCCTTATCCTGTCGAACACAACGACCGTGTCGGTAAGGGAGTATCCGGCTACAGTCAAGAGCGCGGTTATGATTAAGAGATTGAGTTCTTTATCCAAAACGAAAAAGACCGCGAACACGGCAAGCACATCATGCAATGTCGCTATAACCGCGGCGACGCCGAATCTGAACTCGAACCGCCACGCCACGTAGATGAGTATGCCTAACATGGAGATGGCTATGGCGTAGAGCGCGTCCTTCTGGAGTTTCTTTCCGACCGTGGGGCCGACCTCTGATATAAGGTCAATCGTATAAGGATTTTCCGGCATGGAGGCATTGAAGATGTCCCCTATGGCCTTCTCGACGCCCTTCACGTCCCCGCCCCTCTTTACCCTTACGAGAAGCTTGTTCGGCTCGGCAAATTCCTGCAAATCAGCGTCCTTGTACCCGCCGTCTTCGAGCGCCTTCCTCGCGTCCTCTATGCGGACGGGCTTTTCGAACCTGTAATTCACGACAAGACCTCCGGCAAAGTCTGTTCCAAGGTTGGCCTTGCCGAGTGGCACGGCCAAAATGGCCATAAAACCGGCTATCGCAAGTATCGCCGATACAACAAGGGCGATTTTACGTTTGCCCATGAAGTCGAAGGAAGTTTTGCCTAAGATGTTCATATGCCTCCGGTCAAATGCTGATTTTTTTTATCCCGAACTTCTCGCTCCGGATGTCGAACACGAGCTTGGTTCCGACAAGCGCGGTAAAGAGGTTTATGAATATGCCCATCGAGAGCGTAACCGCGAAACCCTTTATCGGGCCGCTGCCGAACTGAAAGAGCACGGCCGCCGTGATAAGAGTGGTAACGTGCGAGTCGACTACCGTCCACCACGCCCTGTCGTAACCGGCCTGTATGGCGGAGTGCGCCGTCCTTCCGGCCAGAAGTTCTTCCTTTATCCTTTCGAATATGAGGACGTTCGAGTCAACTCCCATGCCTATGGTCAAGACTATGCCCGCTATGCCGGGGAGCGTAAGAGTAGAGTTAAAGTAAGCCATTACTCCGAGGAGCATCACGATATTCAAAAATACCGCCACGTCGGCTATGAGGCCGGAGGTCTTGTAATAGACGAGCATGAAAACCAAGACGAGCGCGGCTCCGACGATACCGGCCTTGATGCCGGCCTCTATCGAATCGCGCCCCAGGCTCGGGCCGACCGTAACGTTCTGGACTATGGTAACGGGCGCCGGCAACGCTCCGGCCCTCAAGACTATCGCGAGGTCGGCGGCCTCTTCGTTCGTAAAGCCGCCTGAAATCTGCGCGCTGCCTCCCGCAATCTTTTCCCTTATCACAGGGGCCGAGTGGACGTTTCCGTCGAGTATAATGGCGAGCCTCTTGTTGACGTTCTTTTCCGTAATCCTCGCGAAGACGCGCGCGCCCGTGGAATCGAAGGTCAAAGACACGTAAGGTTCGTTGAACTGCGGGTTGAACGCGACCCTCGCGTCGGAAAGAAGGTCTCCGGTGAGAAGCACCTCTTTTTTCACGATATAAGGGATTTCCGTAACGGCGCCCGTGGCGGAATCGACTTGTTTACCGTAAATAACCTCGCTTCCGAAAGGCACTCCCTTTGACGGATCGTTCGCCTCGTCAACGAGCCTGAACTCCAATACCGCCGTCTTTCCTATGAGGGAAATAGCCCTCTCGGTATCTTTGAGTCCCGGAAGCTCTACGACTATTTCCCTGTCGCCCTGCCTCTGTATCAGAGGCTCCGAGACTCCGAATTTGTCTATCCTGTTTCTTATGGTTTCCAAGGCCTGGGTGGTAGCCCATTCCTTTATCCTTTTAATCTCGTCGGTCTTTAACTTGAAGAAAATCCTCCCGCCCTTTGTCTCGGATACGGAAAGCGCCGGGTACTCTTCAGAGGCGAGTTTTTTAATGGCCGAGGCGGCCTCTTCCGTGGCGTACGCCACGTCTATGGAATCGACTCCCGTTCTCGTAACGCTCGTATAGAGCACCCCTTTTGTCTTAAGGGACGTTTCCATCGAGCCGGAAAGCCTCTGCGTGTAGTTTTCAACGGCCTTCTCCTGTTGAACGTCCAAAACAAGATGCATGCCGCCCTGAAGGTCGAGCCCCAACACCATCTTCGGGACGTTGTCGGCCCATACGGCCGGAAGCCTCTTGGACAACGGAGTCGAGGGAAGAAACAGAAGGAGCGCGACTGCCGTAAAGACAACGATCATTACGGAGCGCCACATTATGCTTTTCATTGAAACTCTCCAGGATAATTATTGGTTACCGCGAAAATGCGGCCACGGAACAAGCGGCTACGCCACGGCCTCCGGCTTTCTTGTCTGCACCGCGCTTCTTTCTATCTTCACCTTGACGTTATCGGCTATCTCCACCATGATGGAGTCTTCCTTTACCGACGCCACCTTGCCGTATATCCCGCCCCTTGTGACGATAGTGTCGCCCTTTTCTATCTTTCCGAGCATCTCCCTGTGTTGCTTCGCGCTCTTTTGCTGGGGCCGGATAAGGAGAAAATAGAATATGAATATGAATGCCACTATCGGGAGAAAACTTATTAATCCCGAGATGCCTCCGGTGGCCGCCGGGGCCGCTTCTTCCGCGTACGCTACTGCTACAGGTAAAAGATTGAACACGTCTTGGTACCTCCGTTTGATTTATTGTTTTTCTTCTTCCTTGAGTCCGGAAAAAAACTCCCCTTTGAACTTTAAAAACTCTCCCATCTCTATCGCCTCTCTCATGCGCTTCATGAGGGAGGTGTAATAGAAGAGGTTATGCATTGTATTCAGCCTCGACGCGAGTATCTCTCCCGCCATGTAAAGGTGCCGGAGATATGCCCTCGAATAATTCGCGCACGTATAACAGCCGCACTCCGTGTCCAAAGGAGCAGGGTCCCGCTCGTACCGGCTATTCTTTATAACCAATTTTCCCTTACTTGTAAAGAGAGTTCCGTTCCGCGCCATCCGTGTCGGCAAAACGCAGTCGAACATGTCAATGCCCTTCTCGACGCATAAGACCAAATCCTCCGGCATTCCGACCCCCATAAGATACCTCGCCTTATCGGACGGGAGATGAGGCGCCGTAGAATCCACCATAGCGAGCATGAGGTCTTTTTCCTCCCCCACCGAGAGCCCGCCTATGGCGTATCCGTCGAATCCGATTTCAACGGTCCTTCGCGCGCTTTCCGCCCTAAGTTCGGGATACATCCCTCCCTGCACTATGCCGAAGAGGGCCTGCGCCTGATTCGTCTTAGCGGTCTTGCACCGCGTTGCCCAGCGAAGCGTAAGCTCCATCGAGTTTCTTACGTAGTCCTCTTTCGCCGACGCGGGAGGACACTCGTCGAGCGGCATCATTATATCCGAACGGAGCGCCTCCTGTATAAGAATGGCCTTCTCAGGGGAGAGAAAACACATCTCGCCGTCCAAGTGGCTTCTGAACTCGACGCCTTCTTCGGTCAGATTTCTCAAGGGGGAGAGGCTGAAGACCTGAAACCCTCCGCTGTCGGTAAGTATCGGTCTGCTCCAATTCATGAATCTGTGCAACCCGCCGAGTTCCTTTACGAGTTCATGCCCGGGACGGAGAAAAAGATGATAGGTGTTGGCGAGGATTATCTCCACCCCGATTGATGTCAACTCTTCCGGGGTCATGGCCTTTACGGTCGCCTTTGTGCCGACAGGCATGAAAACGGGCGTTTCCACCGTGCCGCGAGGAGTAATCAGGCGGCCGCGCCTCGCGCCTGAGGGGTCTTTTTTAAGGAGTGTGAAGGAAAAGGTCATGGGTTAAAAAACGGCATTAAAGCCCCGGACGGAGATTCGTAAACAGCCGTCAATATTGTGGTGCCGGAGGGGGGGGTCGAACCCCCACGGGATTGCTCCCACGGGATTTTGAGTCCCGCGCGTCTGCCAGTTTCACCACTCCGGCGAAAGATTATATCTAATAACATACGCGCAAAATAGAGTCAAGAATAAAGCCTTGGCCCAGCAGGCAGTAAGCAGGGGCAGGGGCAAGAAGCCGGAAAAGAACTGGATTCCCGTCCGCCTTGCTGATTGGCGGACGGGAATGACAAAAGAGGTATTTTATTTTTCGATAAAAGATTATTCCTTCACGCTTCACGTCCGCCTTAGGCGGACGGCTTTTTAGCAACAATACTTAACCTTATCTTGCAATTTGGGGTTGCCATAAAAATACTTCGGGTATATACTACGTGCATGTTAAGCACAAAGGACATCCTCAAAAGGCTCAGAACCGTGAGAGAGGAAAAACTCCTAAGTCAGGAATGCCTTGCCAAGCGTCTCAACATAGACAGGACCACCTACATCAGGAAAGAAAAAGGCCATATCCCCATCACGACGGAAGAATGGATAAAACTTGCCGCGGCAATGGACAAGGAACCGTCCTATTTCTTCGATTCCGGCCGTGAAAGGCCACGGGGTACCCGCTCGAAGAGCGGGTCGGGCGAGGCCGTCGAAAAGCCGGAAAGGCTCGTCATCACGCTCTGGAGGACACTCAACACGGAAGAAAAAAGGGATTTTACCGCCTGTCTCCGCCTTATATTCAGAGCAGTGAGAAAAAAGAAAGTTCAAGGCGCTCTCTCGGCGCTCGCCGGAATATAAACGCGGCGATAAGGCGCAATAATCGCGCGAGCC
>JBBTLC010000141.1:0-1980 GCA_038068875.1 Deltaproteobacteria bacterium | reverse complement strand
TACTGGTTATCTCTCCGGCTATCACGACAAGGCCCGTAGTCACGAGCGTTTCGCAGGCGACCCGGCTTTTCGGATCTCCACTAAGATGCGCATCAAGGATGGCGTCGGATATCTGGTCGGCAACCTTGTCCGGATGCCCTTCGGTAACAGACTCGGACGTGAAAAGGTATTCTCTTGCGCCCATTATTCTTCTCCTTTGTTTTTTTGGACTTGAAACGCATATTATTTATTTTTTTTCGCGGTTTGTCAACCTTTTTGGTGGATTTTCAAACGCCGTTTTACTATAATGCCTGTTTCCGTCCGCCTTACTGATTGGCGGACATCCGGCTTAAAAAGACATGGATTCCCGCTCAAAAGACCGCGGGAATGACAGAAAATACAAGAAAGGCTCTTTAATGGCAACCGACATCCAAAAAGACGTGCCGCTCGACGACAAAGACCGCGCCCTTAAACGCGTCAGGCGCCTTCGGACTCAGGTGCCGAAGATAGCTCTGCCAATTCTTATAATCGAAGAAATGCTCCGCGGAAAAAAACCCCTTTCAATACTGCCGCCCGACATAAACGCCGCGGCAACGGCCGGGCTTATCCTCATACTCGCGGGCATGGGCATAAGGATTTGGGCGAGGGGTCACTTCGTAAAAGGTCTTCTCTTTCAAACAGGCCCCTACGCCATCGTAAGGCATCCCCTGTACGTCGGGTCTTTTCTGATGCTCATGGGGTTTCTCTTAATCCTGAATACGTGGGTTCTCTGGGCCGTGCTTCTTCCGTTCTACGCCGTATTTTACGTTCTTACAGTGATATCCGAGGAAAGCTTCCTCAGGCGAAGGATAGGAGAAGAATGGGAGGAATACAGAAGATCGGTTCCCGCCCTCATACCCATGCCCTGGAAGGTAAAGGCCGAAAACATCCCGGGCTGGAGGAAAGTTGTGTTTTCCAAAACGCCCGAACTTGAAACCATCGTATCAACCGTTATTCTTCTTGTGCTGATAGAGCTCGGCAGGAGATTCCTTTTCTAAGCAGAGCGTCATAACTTCGCGCGACCCACGCTTTTTGCGCGGGTACCCCGGCGTTACTCCTCGGCTCGTCGCTGCGGCGTATATAAAAATACGCCTCGCTCCGCGCCCGACCCGCGCCGCTTGGCGCGGGTACCCCGGCGCCTTGGTCTGCTTTGTTCTGACGCTCCGCGGTACGCATTTGCCAATAACGCCGCAATTTAAACGCTATCAACTCAGAAACTCGTCCTGATAAAACTCCGCAAGCCTTGAATTAACATAATTTTCCACGTCCCGCGCCGTCGTGAACTTCAAACTCTTTTCGGTTATCTCCTTCGCCGCCTCGTAGCTTACGGAACGCACGAGCCTTTTTACTTTCAAAAGCGAAAAAGCGTTCATGCTGAGTTTCGTAATCCCCATGCCGATAAACACAAGCGCGTGGGTTGGCTCTCCGGCCATCTCGCCGCAAACGCTCACCTCTATGCCGCGCCTTCCGGCGGCGTCCACCACGCTTTTTATTATCCTCAAGACGGCCGGATGAAAAGGCTCGTAAAGATAGGCGACGTGCTCGTTCACCCTGTCTATGGCCAAAGAATACTGCAGGAGGTCGTTTGTGCCTATGGAAAAGAAATCCGCCTCTTCGGCCAGTATATCGGCAATAAGCGCCGCCGAAGGAATCTCTATCATGGCGCCGACTTTTATCTCTTCGTTAAAAGCCTTCTTCTCTTTTCTGAGTTCTTCCTTGACCTCTTCGAGTATGGCCTTCGCCTGCAATAACTCCTCAAGGCCGGATATCATCGGGAACATCAACTGCAGATTTCCGTCCGCGCTTGCCCTGAGTATGCCTCTAAGCTGGGTCTTGAATATGTCCGGCCTTTTGAGGCAAAACCTTATGGCGCGGAGCCCGAGCGCGGGATTTATCTCGTCCGCCGTCTCGACGTGCTGCACGGCCTCCATGCGGCGCACGAAGCCTGCTCGGAGCAGGGCG
>JBBTLC010000140.1:0-1308 GCA_038068875.1 Deltaproteobacteria bacterium | reverse complement strand
GTAAGGCGGCATTGCGGCGAAGGCGGCCGCGACGAGGCCGGTCTTCTCGTCGAAAACCCTCCTGCCCAAAAAGTAAACAAGGACTACCGTAAGAGCGCCGAAGACAAGAGAAACGAGCCTTCCGGCAAGAGGAAAGTCGGGTATGATAAATGACGCGAGCCCCATGAGCGCGGGATAAAGAGGCGGCCTCTTTACGTCCAAGGTGCCCATGTAATCGCCTGACGCGAACGCCTTAGCGAGCCTGACATACTCGACGCTGTCGACGGCGATGACCTCGGTATTCACCGCGACGAAGAAGCGACCCATAAAGGCGAAAAACACGATTAAGAGAAGAATGCGGTAAGGCGAAAAAATTCTTTCCAAGGCTAACCCTCCAGACCAATATTCCACACTATCGTCTTACCCCACCCAGACCTCCCCTTGTAAAGGGGAGGAGTTTTTTATGTTGTCATGCTGAATTTATTTCAGCATCTCATACTTTTATAAAAACAAGACCCTGAAACAAGTTCAGGGTGACAGTGCCGCGCGCATGAGCGCGGGATAACAAGGACGTCAATAGGCGTTTTTATTTATGAAACCGTTCCAAACAGTAAGGCATATTATCTTTATGTCAAATACCAAAGACCAGTTTTCGATATAGTAGAGGTCGTGCTCGACCCTTTTCTTAATGTCCGTATCGCCTCTTAATCCGTTAACTTGCGCCCAGCCGGTAATCCCGGCCTTCATCTTGTGCCTGAGCATGTAGTTCCTTACGTTCTTCCTGAACCCGGCTATGAACACCGGCCTCTCGGGCCTCGGCCCGACAAGGCTCATGTCTCCTTTTAAGACGTTAAAAAACTGCGGCAATTCGTCGAGGCTCGTCTTCCTCAAGAAGGCGCCGAACCAAGTGCGCCTCGGGTCGTCTTTTTTCGTCCACACCGCGCCTGTCTCATCTTCGGCGTTCGAAGTCATGGAGCGGAACTTGAGCATGCCGAATGTATCCCCTCCGATGCTCATTCTCTCCTGAGTGTATAACACCGCTCCGTTTGATGTCGCCTTTATAAGCAATGCTATGACGCACATCAAGGGGGCCGTTATCGCTATCGCGGCAAGGGCTATGGCGGCGTCGAACGACCTTTTTATCACGACGTCCCACCCGTATAACGGCGAATCCTGAAGCGTCACCAAAGGAATTCCCTCGAACTCCTCGATGCCGCCCCGAAGCGTCATGAGTTCGTAAACGTCCGGAACGACTTTTATGTCAACCGCCTCGTCGTTTAGGCTTTTTACGACCTCCTTTATGTTCCCGTGGTCTTCTAACCCGAGGGC
>JBBTLC010000139.1:0-4080 GCA_038068875.1 Deltaproteobacteria bacterium | reverse complement strand
CAGGGGCGCGCACACTATCGGGGGCGAAGCGCTCGCGCTTTTCATGAGTTACGATTGGCCGGGAAACGTGCGCGAACTCAGGAATCTCATTGAACGTCTTGTCATCATGACGCCTTCCGGTGAAATAAACACTAACGACGTGCCGTCTTACATACGCGGGGCGCAAAGCGCCAATGCCCCGGCAACCTTCGGCGAAACGCTGAAGTTTGCGAGGAAAGGATTCGAGAGAGAGTTCATCATAAGAAAGCTCGGCGAGTTCAACGGGAATATCGCCAAGACCGCTGACGCCATAGGCATAGAGAGAAGCCATCTTTACAGGAAAATGAAATCCTATGGAATAGAGCAGTAAATCCCTTCTTCGTTTTTAATCCCCTTTAGACGTGTAGGGGCACGATGCATCGTGCCCCTACTAATAAACAAATACAAACAATAATGTTATATATTTGACATCTCATGGTGGATGTGCTATTAATAATGTAAATTAACTATTTATACTTACATCTATTATTACCCAAAGGCAACGCTCCGGAGATGTCAACATGGGTGGACAGGTTTTACTTGTCGTAACCGATGACGCGGTTTTCAGGAAGACGCTTAAGGTCTTTCTTGGAGGCAGGTATGAACTTGTAACGATTTCTTCTTTCGTTGATGAGGCTTCTTCGTTTAAAGTACCCGCTGATTTGGCCCTGATAGACGCCGGAGCCGCGAGGTTTTCGAATGACGCCCCTGCGTTTCTTTCTCCCGCGTTTTCCCGTTGCGTCATCTTAGGCGCGTGCCCGTCGTTTATCTCCAAGATTCCCCATCCGCTCGCCGGCTACGTCCGTGACTTCGTCCGAAATCCGTTAGATAAGGAGATTCTCATTGCTACGATAGAGCGATGCCTGAAACGGCTCGCGCTCAAAAAAGAAATTTTATCTTTGAGGCGCGAATTGGAGAGGCGCTTCGGTTTTTCGGATATGCTGAGCGTTGAGCGCCGCATGAAGGATGTCTTTGAATTGACCCGCAAGGTAAGCGAGACCCGGTCGAATGTCCTCATAACAGGCGAAAGCGGCACGGGCAAGGAGCTTGTCGCCAAGGCCATACACAGGATGGATAAGAAGAGAAAAGGCCCTTTTATAGCTATAAACAGCGCCGCCGTGCCCACGGAACTTGTCGAGAGCGAGCTTTTCGGTTATGAAAAAGGCGCCTTTACCGGGGCCGTTTCGGCCAAGCCCGGTAAATTGGAATGCGCGGCAGGAGGCACGCTTTTTCTTGATGAAATCGGAACCCTTCCCCTTCATACTCAGGCTAAACTCTTAAGGGTCTTGCAGGATAAAACCATCGAGCGGCTCGGCGGCAACAGTCCGGTAAAGGTTGACATAAGGATTATAGCCGCCACTAACATAAATTTGGAAGAGGCGGTAAGGGTCGGAGGCTTCAGGCAAGACCTGTATTACAGGCTTAAGGTCGTGCCCATAGAGTTGCCTCCTCTCCGGGAGAGGAAAGATGACATACCTCTTCTTGTCGAGGATTTTCTGGAGGTAAATTGCGGGAAGTGCGGCAAGCGCGTAACCGGCGTATCGGATGAGGCTATGAGGCGCCTTATCGAGTACCAATGGCCTGGCAACGTGCGGGAGCTGGAAAACATGATAGAGAGGCTTACAGTGGAGGCCGAGGATTTTTCCGAGATAGGCATCAAGGACATTCCCTTTGATGTGCTTTCCGCGTCCGCCTTAGGCGGAGCAATGCCTTCGGCTATCGATATCGGCGATTACAGGGACGCTTGCAGGACGTTTGAAAAGAACTACATCATAAGCATTCTTAACAAGACCAACTGGAACAGGGTAGAGGCGGCGGCAGTGATGAAGGTTCACAGGAACACGCTCTTTCATAAAATGAAAGAATTCGGAATCGAACCTCGAAGGCCGGCAAGGAGATTCAGCAGGGCGTAGGGTCTTGTGCCTTTGGACGGCGAAGTGAATTAAGAGGCCGTTTAAGTATTTCTTTCTCCCCCCTTTTCCAAAGGGGGGTTGGGGGGATTTAATAAAGCTTTATAATCCCCCTTTTATCCCCCTTTAAAAAAGGGGGATAAAAAATATCAAACATTACGGGTCAAGGGCTCGGCCCTTGCGCGGCCGAGATTGCAAAGACGGGGGTTTTATGGTAAGTATATGTTGCGACTCACAAAATAGGCCGGAGGTTTTTATAAAGTGTCGGGTCATTCAAAATGGGCCAACATCAAGCATAGGAAGGCCAAAAGCGACGTTAAAAGGGGCAAGACCTTCACGAAGCTCGTAAAGGAGATAATGGTCGCCGCCAAGCTCGGCGGCTCGGATATATCTTCCAACCCGCGTTTAAGAACCGCAGTCGACACAGCCAAAAGCGAAAACCTCCCGGCCGATAATATCGAAAGGGCCATTAAAAAAGGCGCCGGAGAACTCGCCTCGATAAACTACGAGGAGGGTATGTACGAAGGGTACGGCCCTGGCGGCGTGGCTGTTCTTGTTTCTTACATGACCGACAACAAGAACAGGACCGCGAGCGAGGTGAGGTTCGCGTTTTCCAAGGTTGGCGGCAGGATGGGCGAGGCCGGCAGCGTAATCTGGAAGTTCGACAAGAAAGGCGTTTTCAACTTCGACATGAATTCAATCGAAGAGGAAAAGCTCCTTTCGGCCGCCATAGACGCGGGCGCCGAAGATGTCCTCCCTGATAGCGACGCCAAGGTCTATGAGGTGTTTACGGACCCCGGAGACTTTCATAAGGTAAAAACAGCGTTCGACGCCAAAGGGTTCAAATACACGTTCGCGGGCATAAGCATGATACCCAAGACGCCGGTCAAGGTCGAGGGAGCCATGGTCGCGAAGGTGCTTAAGTTCGTGGAAGCAATGGAGGATCTCGACGACGTGCAGGAGGTCTTCGCGGATTTTGACATATCCGCCGAAGACATGGAAAAAGTCGCGTGAAAGACCCTAAATTTGACAGGCGGGACGCCTGTCCTACAATCGTCCATCGATAACCTGCAACTGAAAGGCGGCACATTGAGGGTATTGGGAATAGACCCCGGAACCATAACGACAGGGTGGGGCGTTGTTGAAAAGGGCGCGGCCGGGAGACTTTTATACGTTTCCGACGGAGAGATAAAAACTCCCGAAAGGGCAGGTCTTTCGGAAAAGCTTCTCGCGATTTCCTTTGGCCTAAGGGAAGCCATAAAAGCAACCGCGCCGGACGTATGCGCAGTGGAGTCGGTATTTTTCGCGCGTAACGTCAGGAGCGCCGTTCTTTTGGGGCACGCGAGGGGGGTCGCGTTTTTGAGCGCGGCCGAAGGCGGGTTGCCTGTTTACGAATACAGTCCCGCGACGGTTAAGCAGACGGTATCGTCTTACGGAAGGGCCGATAAGGCGCAGGTAGGGAAGATGGTTTCGCTTCTCCTTAAAAAGGACGGTTTTACGGGACCTGACGCAACGGACGCTTTAGCCGTGGCCATATGCCACATACATCACGGCGTTATCGCAAGGCTTTCGGAGCGGCAGAAGGCCGGTTTATCCGGATGACTTCTTCCTTATGATAGCCCGCATAAGCGGTAAACTCGTGAGCAAGTCGCCGGAATCGGCAGTCATAGACGTCCACGGCGTGGGTTATGAAGTCTTTATACCTCTTTCGACTTATGTGTTGCTTCCGGAGATTAACGCCCCGGCCGAGCTTCTTACCCTTACGTTCGTCAAAGATGATTCGATAAAACTTTACGGGTTTCTGACGCGCGAAGAAAAGGAGATGTTCAACATGCTTCTTTCGGTTTCCGGCGTCGGGCCGAGGCTTGCCCGAAATATCCTTTCAGGCGCGAGCGTCGCTGAGGTGGTATCGGGGATAAGCGCTTCGGACGTTGATTTTTTAAAGGGACTTCCCGGTGTCGGCAAAAAGACCGCCGAGAGGGTCATAGTGGACTTGAAGGATAAGATCGGCTCTATTGTTAAGCGGGACGCCGACGTTTCCGCAAAGGCCGGGTATGAGCCTGTCGTGAATGACGTTCTTTCGGCGCTTAAAAATCTCGGCTACAAACCAAAGGACGCTGAAGAGGCGGCAATAAAAGCCAAAAAAGCCTCT
>JBBTLC010000138.1:0-3787 GCA_038068875.1 Deltaproteobacteria bacterium | reverse complement strand
ATTCATCCGTCCGCCTTACCGATTGGCGGGCGGACGGTCCGCGAGGACGTTTTAAGCCTTTTTACTCTTTCCGGATTCTTCTTTGAGTTTTTTCTTTTCTTCTTCGGACGCGGTCGTGTCCGCCGTAGAGTCGGAAGACGCGTTTTTGAAGCTCTTTATGGCTTTTCCGAGTGAACTGCCTATCTCAGGAAGTTTGCCGGCGCCGAAGAGCACCAGTATTATGATAAGGATAAGTATTAGTTCAGTCGTGCCGAGTCCGAACATGCGCTTCCGCCACCTTCCTTTTTGATTTTGCCGATAAGACTGTTTTGATGTAGAATAAGTTACAATGTTACGTATGGCTAAATGAATCAATAAACCACTGCGGCGCGCATATTATAACGCAAGTTAAAATATTGTGCGGGGTACCCATGCGAAGCATGGGTCGGGCGTCACGCCTGCCCTTATCTTAAATATAGCCGGAATAAAGACTACATGTCAATAAAAATCTCAGACAGGTTTTCCGCTTTTTTAACCCTGTCCATTGCCGTCCATATTACGGCGATATTTCTTTTTACTTATATCCAGACCCGTAAGACGGCTCCGGCTGTCAGGGACGACGGGAAAACGCCGATTTTCGTCGACGTGGTGGATTTGCCGCCATGGTTTAAAGGACTCAAGACGCCACCCGAAAAACCCTCGAGGATGTCCGACAGGAACATGGTTGCCAAAAAGGAGATTATTCCTAAAGGCGCGCCTTCAAGGGGTTCCGGCATGAAGGTATTTTCTCCTTCGCCGGCCGCGCAAAAGGCGGCCAAGGCGAAAAAGGCCGGCGTTGCCGAAATTGCCAAGGAAAAAGGAAAAAAGAGCGGCAAAGAAAAAATTCTTGTCGCGAAGGCCGGCAAGGAAAAAGAAAAGGAGAAAAATAAAATTGTTTTTGAAACGCCCGGGAAGACCGTTGGGGAGGTAATTGAGCCTATCCTCGTGAAAAAGCCCGAACAAGAACGCAAGGGCGATTCGACTTCGGGCAGTAAGCAGGTTAAAACCCCCGTACTCTTTCCGAGCGGCGAGAGGCTGCGGGAGCTTAGCAAGGTCTATGAGGCCGAATCTCCCAAGGGAGAGACCGGGAAAACCCTCTCCATAAACACCACCGAGTCGAAGTATCAGAAATACCTTCTTAACATGAAAAGGAGGATAGAGCTTTTTTGGAGCTATCCCGAAGCCTCGATAAGGCATGGCGAGCAGGGAAAGATGAGGATTGATTTCAGTATCGCGAAGGACGGGAGCGTAAAGGACGTGCGCGTTGTGAAGTCTTCCAACTACCCGGCCCTTGACGACGCGGCAATAACGGCCGTAAAACTGGCCTCCCCGTTCAACCCATTTCCGAACAATTTCACTATTGAAACGGTCGAGATCCACGCGAGCTTCGAGTACAGCCTTATTTTTTAGGCAGGCAGGGCTGAGCCCCGACCCGCCCTATGGGGCGGGTACCCCGCGCAATGTTTTAATTTACGTTGTGTCCGCCTGAGGCGGACGTATCGCAGTGGCTTATTGATTCATCCGCCCGCCTTACTAATTGGCGGGCGGAGGGTCACCCCTGTTGCCAGCGAACCACCGGTTCCCTCGCGGCCTTTACTTCGTCAACGCGCGAGATCTTAGTGGTGAGGGGGGCTTCTTTGAGTATCGCGGGGTCTTCCTCGGCCTCTCTCGCGATTTCTTTCATAGCCTCTATGAAACGGTCGAGGGTTTCCGGGCTTTCCGTCTCGGTCGGCTCTATCATTATCGCGCCCGGCACCACGAGCGGAAAATATATGGTCGGCGGGTGAAATCCGAAGTCCATGAGCCTTTTCGCGATGTCGAGCGTCGTCACGCCTTTAGCGGATTGAAGTTTATCGGTAAACACGCATTCGTGCATGCACGTCCGCTCGAACGGGAGGTGGTACGAGTCTTTGAGTTTGGCTCTTATGTAGTTGGCGTTCAGTATAGCCATCTCGCTCGCCCGCCTGAGGCCGTCTTTTCCCATGCTTAATATGTAGGCGTAGGCCCTTACCATTATGGCGAAGTTTCCGTAAAACGCCTTGAGCCTGCCGATTGTCTTAGGCCTTTCAAAGTCCAAGCGGTAGGTATTTTTGTCTTTTACTATCCTCGGCACAGGCAGATAAGGCTCAAGCGTCTTTACCACCCCGAGCGGGCCGGAGCCCGGACCTCCTCCTCCGTGAGGCGTCGAGAAGGTCTTGTGCAGGTTGAACTGAACGAGGTCCACTCCCATGTCCGAGAGTCTGGCTATGCCCATGAGGGCGTTCAGGTTCGCGCCGTCGCAGTATATGAAGCCGCCCTTCCGGTGCACGATATCGGATATCTCGCGGATGTTTTCCTCGAAGAGGCCGAGGGTGTTGGGATTCGTGAGCATCAGGGCCGCCGTGTCTTCGTCCATTATCGCGCGGACCTTGTCCGGCGTCAGCATGCCGTCCTTTCCCGATTCGAGTTTCGTCACGTGAAACCCGGCCAGGTGCGCGCTCGCGGGATTGGTTCCGTGCGCGGTATTCGGGATTATTATCTTTCTTCTGGGTTTCTTTTTGTCTTTAAAATACGCCGCTACGACGAGCATGCCGCAAAGTTCTCCGTGCGCGCCGGCGGCCGGTTGGAGCGTTATGGAATGCATCCCGCTTATCTCCGAGAGGGCTCGCTCGAGCTCGCTCATGAGTTATAAGGCTCCTTGCGCCATTGCTTCGTCCTCATACGGGTGAAGCGCGGTAAAGCCGGTAAGCCTTGCCGCGACCTCGTTTATCTTCGGGTTGTATTTCATGGTGCAGCTGCCGAGCGGGTAAAAGACGCTGTCAACTCCGACGTTTTTTTGCGATAGGGTCGTATAGTGCCTTACGCAATCCATCTCGCTGACCTCGGGGAATCCGGAGATGTCTTTGCGCAAAAATTTTTCCGGAATGGCGTCCTTCGGCTTTACGCGCGGCACGTCCGAAGGGGCCGGAAGCACGCCGTGCCTTCCCTTGCGTGATTTCTCGAATATGAGAAGCGATTCTTTCATTTTATCTTTCAGGCCGTCAATATTTTTTTCGCGATAGAGGCGTATCTGTCCATCTCTTGCGCCGAGTTCATCTCTGTTGCCGTTACGAGCACGGCGTTTTTATGTCCGGGATAGAATCCTTCAAGTGGAAGGCCTCCGATGATGCCTTGCTTACGGAGCGAGGCGAGGAATTTCTTCGGCGATGAATTTATCTCTATCGCGAATTCGTTGAAGTGCGGAGATGTGAAAGCCGCTTTTATGCCCTTAATCTTCATGAGTTTATTTTTAAGGTAAATTGCTTTAGAGAGGTTCGTCTCCGCGAGTTTCGAGAGGCCGTTCTTTCCGAGGAGCGAAAGATATATCGCGGCGGATAGGGCGGACAACCCTTCGTTCGTGCAGATGTTACTCGTGGCGCGCTCTCTTCTTATGTGCTGCTCCCTCGTGGAGAAGGTGAGGCAGAAGCTTCTTTGCCCGTTTTTGTCGAGTGTCTGTCCGACAATCCTTCCCGGCATGCTCCTTATATATTCCGATTTAACGGCCATGTATCCGAGATACGGCCCTCCGTAGTTCATGGAGTTTCCGAAAGATTGGCCCTCTCCCACGGCTATGTCCGCCCCGAGTTCTCCCGGCGGACGGAGAAGCGCAAGGGACAGAGGTTCTGTCGTGGACACTATAAGAAGGGCGCCGTTTTTTTTGGCGACGGCGGCGAGGGCTTCAATGTCCTCGACGCAGCCGAAAAAATTCGGTTGTTGAATTATGAGGCACGCGGTGTCGGGGTCAATGGAT
>JBBTLC010000137.1:0-3795 GCA_038068875.1 Deltaproteobacteria bacterium | reverse complement strand
AAAATAAAGGCAGAGGACCCGCAGTTAAATATGCTGGCCGGCATGGCCATGGCGGCTTTCATGTGCGTACTTATAGGAGTATATCCGAAATTTTTATACGACATGCTGCCTTATCCGATTCAGTACGTCCCTTATACGGCGGAACATCTCGTGTGGACGTCCGAGATACTGCTCTTTACGTGGCTCGGTTATTATCTGTATATAAAGAAACTCGTCACCAAGCCGGTGGTAAGCCTCGATACGGACTGGTTTTACAGAAAGGGCGCGCGAATTTTCATGTGGGTGGATACAAACGTCATGGCGCCGGCTGACGACATGGTCGGTAACTCTTACAATACAATCTTTTTGAAGTTCGGGAACCTGATCTCCGGCATGTCGTTCAAGTTCGACGTCGAGGTCGTTGACTGGTTCGTAAGCGCCTCCAAGACTCTCGTCTTGAAACTCAGTAACCTGCTCTCCGGCATGTCGTTCAAGTTCGACGTCGAGGTGGTTGACGGGCTCGTAAACGCCGCAGGTAAACTCATGACCGGGTTGTCAATAGTTTTGCGCCGCATACAAACGGGGCTCGTGCACGATTACGCGGTATCCGTCTTCGTAGGGCTTCTTGTGCTCCTGAACCTCTTCTTTTTCCTTTCTTAAAGGCACTATGGGCCGCAAACTCAACATACTCTGTCCGGCCAAGGTAAACCTTTTTCTCAAGGTCACGGGGAAGCGCGGCGACGGCTATCACGAGATACATTCGCTTATGCAGCCGGTCGAGCTTTTTGACGAGATTATCCTTACGGTCTCGGAAGGGGACGGGATAACCCTTGAATGCGACATTGATTCCATTCCCTCCGGTGAGGAGAACCTCGCGTGGAAGGCCGCGGCCTTGTTTTTAAAGGAGACGGGGATAAAAAGAGCCGTCTCCATTGATTTAAAGAAAAGAATACCCACGGGCGGAGGCCTCGGCGGAGGAAGTTCCGACGCCGCCGGGATTTTAACGGGGCTGAATACGATTCTTCGCGCCGGGCTTAGCGAGGAACGGCTTAAGGCAATGGCCGCCGGGCTCGGCTCGGACGTGCCTTTTTTCATATTAAGGGGGCCTGCCTTTGCTTACGGCAGGGGCGAAATATTGGAAAGGGTAACCCTGCCGCGCCTTTATTACGTCCTTGTCAATCCCGGCTTGCATATTTCGACTGCATGGGCCTACGGCAATTTGGACTTGACAAAGAAAACCAAAGATAATATCCTGATTGTTTCAAAAGGTTTGGCCGGGTCAAAAGAAAAGATAGCCGGACTCCTCGAAAACGACCTCGAAGGCGCGGTCATGGGCGAGTATCCGGTCATAACGGTGTTAAAGAGTCTTTTAAAGAAGGCCGGCGCCAAGGGCGCTCTCATGAGCGGGAGCGGTTCCACGGTTTTCGGTTTGTTCTTCAAGGAACGCGAGGCCGGTGAGGCGATAACGCGGCTAAAGGGAAAACTCCCGGTTGGATGCGAGGTTTTTTTGGCGGCAGGGATAAGGCAGGGTAAAGGATACGGGGAATAGGGGAAATAGTGTTGTTTTTCGTAGGGCAGGGCTTTAGCCCTGCGTAAATATCGCAACCCTAAAGGGTTGCCCTACTTTTCCTTAAACCCTATGTGCTGCCTTTCCCCCTTTTTCCTTGTATTGCTGGGGCGTCGCCAAGCGGTAAGGCACGGGGTTTTGATCCCCGCATCCGGAGGTTCGAATCCTCCCGCCCCAACCATGAATGCGCGTCGTAAGCGCCGGACCGGCAATGAGACGGAATTTTACCTTCGGAATCTTTAAAGGATTGGTATCGTGGTGGATAAAATAAAGATATTCAGCGGCAATTCCAACGCCGGTTTGGCCACGGAGATGTGTGCCGCTCTTGGCGTGTCTCTCGGCGAGAGCGAGGTTAAAAGCTTCAGCGACGGCGAGATATGCGTTGACATACAGGAGAGCGTTAGAGGCATGGATATTTACGTGGTGCAGTCCACCTGCATGCCGTGCAACGACAATCTCATGGAGCTTCTCATAATGCTGGACGCCTTAAAGAGGGCGTCCGCGAGCAACATAACGGCCGTCATACCCTATTACGGGTACGCGAGGCAGGACAGGAAGGTGGCGCCGAGGGCTCCCATATCGGCGAAGCTCATAGCCGACCTTATCGCCGTCGCCGGAGCCACGAGGGTCGTGTGTCTGGATTTGCACGCCGGACAGATACAGGGGTTTTTTAACATACCGGTTGATAATCTTTTCGCGACGCCGGTGCTTTCCAAATATGTGGAAGGTAATTTTACGGATGAAATAGTAGTAGTTTCTCCGGATGCCGGAGGGGTGGAGAGGGCGAGGGCGTTCGCGAAGAGGCTTCAGGCGGGGCTCGCGATAGTGGACAAGAGGCGCCGGAAGCCGAATGTATCCGAGGTGATGAACATAATAGGAGAGGTCGAGGGCAAGACGGCGCTTCTCCTTGACGACATGGTGGACACGGCCGGAACCATTACCCAGGCCGCGGAGGCCCTTAAGAAGCAAGGCGCCACCAAGGTCTACGCCTGTTGCACGCACGCGGTGCTTTCGGGAAGCGCGATAGAAAGAATAGACAACTCCTGCATAACGGAAGTGGTCGTGACGAACAGCATTCCGAGGCGGGACGCGAACAAGTCGGCGAAGATAAAATATCTTTCAATAGGGCCGCTTTTGGCGGAGGCCATAAGAAGGATACACTTTGGGGAATCGGTAAGTTCCCTTTTCAGGTAAAAGGTTACCCCCTTTTACAAAGGGGGGTTAGGGGGGATTAATAACGGAATATAAATTAACGGGAGGAAGAAACAAATGGAACAGGTGGAGATGAAAGGCTACGCGAGGGAGGGAGCCGGCAAAGGGCCTTCCGGAAGGATGAGGAAAGAGGGGTTCGTGCCTGCCGTGCTTTACGGCCCCGGCGTGAAGGAAAACATTAAGCTTAAGTTCTTGGCGAAAGAGGTCGAGAAGGTGCTCGGCACTCACGCGGGAACGAACGTCCTCGTTAACCTCCTGGTAGAGGGCGAGAAGCCGATGACGGTGCTTTTCAAAAACATCTCAAGGCATCCCCTGAGCGATATGCTTTACCACATAGACCTCATAAACATCTTGAAAGACCGTAAGATCGCGGTAGAGGTTCCGGTGGTTCTCGTTGGAAGAGCGCTTGGTATCGAAAGGGGAGGCATACTGCATCAGGAGGCGAGGCGCCTCCGGATAGAGTGTTTGCCCCACGCCATCCCCGATTCCATAGAGATTGACGTTACGCACCTGGATATCGGACACTCGATGCACGTCGGCGACATATTGGCCAAGGAGGGCGTGAAGATTCTGGACGACGCCAAGCACACGGTTGTTCTCGTAAGCGCGCCCATGGCCGAAGAGGTCGTGAAGACGGCCGAGCAGATAGAGGCCGAGCTTAAGGAAAGTTTTGCCGAGAAGGAAAAGCCTGAAGAGGAAGGCTCGAAGGAAAAGGAAAAAGAAAAAGAAAAAGAGAAGAAGTAAGGCGGGTGGCAAATTTTTTACGCACAGCGTCGCGGTAAGCGTTACAGAGCGTCAGAACAAAGCAGGGGGCACCCACGCAAAGCGTGGGTCGGGCGCCGGGGCACCCGCGCCAAGCGGGTCGGGTGAGGAGCGAGGCGTATCTTTACATACGCCGCAGCGACGAGCCGAGGATCAACGCCGGGGTACCCACGCAAAGCGTGGGTCGCGCGAAGTTATGACGCTCTGCATGGATAATGGATAAAGGAAGTGGGCTATTGTTTGTTGTTCTCGGCCTGGGTAATCCCGGGCCGTCT
>JBBTLC010000136.1:0-13217 GCA_038068875.1 Deltaproteobacteria bacterium | reverse complement strand
TTTTAGCCGGTATTTTATTTCTTTACCCCTCCCTTTTTCAAAGGGAGGGCGGGATGGATTTTAGAGTGTCTGATAATCCCCCTCTTGTCCCCCTTTGTAAAAGGGGGATGAAAAGAGTGCCTCACGCATCCGATTTTCGACTTCCGTCCTCAAACCCCTCGACTTTTTCCCTTTAATCCTATAAACTTATCATCATGGTAAAGCGTGTCGAGATAGTCGCGCCCGCGGGGAATCTCTCCTCTCTCAAGGCCGCCTCCGAGAGCGGAGCGGACGCGGTTTACGCGGGATTTAACGACGAAACCAACGCGAGAAACTTCGAGGGCTTGAACTTCACCATTCCGGAACTCGAAGAAGGCCGAAGCCTTTTAAGAAAAAAAGGCAAAAAACTCTATCTCGCCATAAACACCTTCCCCCAGAGGGAGGGCTTTTCAAAATGGAAGGACGCGGTTGACAGCGCGGTTAAAATCAACCCTGACGCGATAATACTTGCGGACACCGGAGTCCTTTCCTATGCGAGAAGCAAATATCCCGGCATAAACATCCATCTCTCCGTTCAGGCGAGTTCGTCGAATCACGAGAGCATAGGCTTCTACAAAAAACACTTCAACATAAAACGCCTCGTATTGCCGAGGGTTCATACCGTGGAAGAAATAAAGGCGCTCCGGCAAAAGACCGGCGTCGAGATAGAGGTCTTCGCCTTGGGAGGGCTTTGCATAAACATAGAAGGCAGGTGCTATCTTTCGAGTTACGTTACCGGGGCCTCCACAAATACCGGGGGCGCGTGCTCGCCTTCCAGGTTCGTGAGGTTCGAGAATAAAGACGACGGACGCCTTTTGATAAGACTCAATAAAACGCTTTTAAACGACCTTTCCAAAGACGAAACATCCCCTTATCCGACCTGCTGCAAGGGACGTTACGTGATGCCGGACAAAAGGATTTTTTACGCCATGGAAGACCCCGAATCCCTTAACGCGATTCCGATTCTGCCCGGCCTCATAGAGGCCGGCATATCCGCCCTTAAGATAGAAGGCCGCCAGAGGACCAAGACTTACGTCTCGGACGTTACCAATATCTTAAGGGAGGCGGTGGACTCTTATTACGAATCCCCGTCATCGTACGAAGTAAAGGAAAACTGGAAGAGAGTTGCTGTCTCGACCTTCGAGGGAGCAAGCCAAACAACCGGGGCTTACGGAGGAAAGTAGGGATTATGGAACTCACGTTAGGACCCGTTCTTTTTGAATGGAAAAAGGAAGACCTCTTGGGATTTTACGAAGAGGCCGCGGAAATGCCGGTAGATACCGTATACGTGGGAGAGGTCGTCTGCTCAAAGAGGCGCTCTCTTGGTTTGCTCGACATGGAGCGCATCGGCAATATGCTTAAAAAGGCCGGCAAAAAGCCGGTCATGACGACCCTCGCGGTTATTTCAAACGAGGAGGAGTTGAATTTCACGAGAGAGGTCTGTTCCCTTCCTTTCGCCATAGAGGCGAACGACGCATCGGTGTTGAACATGGTTCAAGCCTCGAAAAAAGAGGTCTTTGCCGGTCCGCACATAAAGACCTATAATAAAGAGGCAGTAAACTTTTTCAAATCTTTAGGCGTAAAGAGGATAACCTATCCAATCGAGCTTCCGAAAGAGACGATAAGGCATAATATAGAAGGAAGCGGCATCAATGCCGAGGTCTTTTCGCACGGAAAGCTGCCACTCGCGTTTTCATGGAGGTGTTATACTTCAAGAGCGCATGGCCGCAAGAAAAGCGAATGCAAGTACGACTGCGTCCGCTACCCCGGCGGCATGGAGCTTAAGACAACGGAGAATGAGGAGATATTCACCTTAAACGGGACGTCGGTATTGAGCGCAAAGATTTTTACCCTCATTGAAAACGTCGAGGAACTGCGCGCAATCGGAGTTTCGGCCTTAAGGATATCGCCTGACTTTAAGAACACCAAGGCGGCTGTCGGATTATTCAGAAAGAGACTGTCAGGTGAACTCACGCCTTCGGAGGGCTTGAAGGAATTGAAGCGTATTTATAAAAGGGAGTTCACGAACGGCTTTTATGCGGGACGGCCGGGCAAGGACTTTATTTCGCAGGAAGAGATTTCGGTTTTCAACTAAAAAGGAGGATTTATATGGCAGACGTTATCGAAAAGGCGATTCTCATAGGCGCCGGCGTTGAAAAGAAACTTAAAGACATCTTGAAGGAATTCGAGGAAAGCGGAAAAAAAGAAAGAGGCGGCGCAGGCCGGAGCGAAGAGCTTCCGCCTTCTCAGTCGTTTCAAAACAGGCTCGTCGAAGAAGCCTCGAAGGCAGTTAAGGATATCCTTTCGGTCTTGAAAGAAAGCAGGACAAAGGTCGAAGGCGAGGTATCTTCGGCGGCCGAGTCGGTCGCGGACAAGCTCGGCCTCGCGACAAAAGACGACCTCGAAATCGTAAAAGAGATGGCAAGGGTAGCGAGAGAGAAGGTGGATTCTCTCGAAACAAGGCTTGACGCTATGGAGCATAAAGGCAAGGGTAAATAGGAATCCATGCTGCCGAGACTCTCTACCATACGGAATTTTTTGCGCCTCTATAAGATACTCGCCACGCTTCTCAAGTACGGGTTCGGCGGGCTTATCGAGGAATTGCGGGTGTTGCCGTTTTTTTCCTCCCTTCAGTGGTTTTTCTTTTTCAGGGGGACGGGGAAAGGGATAAGCGCTCCGGTAAGGATAAGGCTCGTTTTGGAGGAGCTCGGCCCGACGTTCGTCAAGCTCGGGCAGGTGCTCTCGACGAGGGCGGACGTCCTTCCGGCTGATTGGATAGAGGAATTCAAGAAGCTTCAGGACATGGTGCCTCCTTTCAGGTTCGAGGACGTGAAAAAGACTATCGAGAGGTCTTTCCGCTCTCCGATTGAAAAGAAGTTTCTTTCCTTTGATGAAACCCCGGTCGCATCGGCAAGCATAGCGCAGGTACATTACGCGGTCTTACCGGACGGCACGAAGGTAGCGGTAAAGGTAAGGAGGCCGAATATCGAGGACATTGTCTCCTCCGACGTCTCGGTCATGTATAGCATCGCGCGGCTTTTGGATAAGCACGTCCCCGCGTCAAGGCGCTTAAGGCCGATCGAGGTGGTGGACGAGTTCGCGCGCGTCATCTATAACGAACTCGACCTCGCGCTCGAAGGCTCGAACGCCGCGCTTTTCGGAAGGCTGTTCAAGGACGACCCGCGCGTCAAGGTGCCAAAGGTTTATTGGGATTGCACGCTTACCGAAATACTCACTATGGAACGCATAGAGGGCGTGCCGCTCGACGAGGTCGAGGCGATAAGGGCCAAGGGGTTCAATATAGAGGAGATAGCCGTTTACGGGGTAAAACTCTTCTTTCGGCAGGTCTTCGAGCACGGGGTTTTTCACGCGGACATGCACCCCGGAAATATCTTCGTGACGGACGACGGAAGAATGGCGTATCTGGACTTCGGCATCGTCGGCAGGCTTGACAGGGATTTGAGGCGATACCTCGCGAGCATGCTCTTCCATCTCGTGCGTCAGGACTACCACAGGATGGCGATAGTGCACAAAGAGATGGGCTTAATCGGCGCGAACGTGGACATTACCGAATTCGAGCACGCGTTGATGGACATAGCCGAGCCCCTTTTCGGAAAATCCCTTGACGACATAAATATCTCGACGTTTCTCTTGAAGCTCATACACACGGCCAAGAGATTCGACGTAAAGCTCCAGCCCAATCTTTTGCTTTTGCAAAAGACGATGGTCGTCATGGAAGGCGTCGGACGCCAGCTCTACCCGAACGTCAACATGTGGGAGATTGCGAAGCCGCTCGTTTACAGGTGGATGCTCAAGCAGAAGTTCTCGCCCGGCATCTACGCGGAAAAGGGGCGCGAATTCGTGGAAGAATTCGGCTCGGCTCTCTTCGACCTGCCTTCCGAGGTGCATTCCATACTCAAGGCCTCTTTAAAGAGCGAACTCAATATAGGCTTCATCCACCACAGGCTCGAGCCTCTTTCCGGCGAGATAAGCGACGCCGGGCGCCGCGTGGCGGGAGGGCTCATCATGGGGGCTTTGTTTTTGGGCTCGTCTGTTTTGGCGGCCATACCGAACGACATACCCAAGGTCATGGGCGTTCCCTACATAAGCGCGCTCGGATTTTTATTTTCCGCTCTCATAGGACTAAGGCTCCTTACCACCTTGGGCAAAAACGAAGACAGGCGGTTTTGATGGATCCTGAAAAGAAGTCTCTCTTCGGCTTCAAGGAGATTCTTGAGAACGAAAAAAAAGACCTCGTTAACGAGGTCTTTTCGTCCGTGGCCTCGAACTACGACCTTATGAACGACCTGATGAGCCTTTTTACCCACCGCTTGTGGAAGAGATTCCTTGTTGAAAAAACGCATCTAAGACAGGGGCAGAGTGCGCTGGACGTGGCAGGAGGCACGGCCGACATATCGCTTCTCTTGAAAGAGAAGGTCGGAGACGGCGGAAGCGTTACGGTCTTCGACATAAATCAGGAGATGCTCGAACACGGCAGGGATAAGTGCATTGACAGAGGCGTTCTTAAGAACATGATGTTCGTCAGGGGCAATGCCGAGGAACTGCCTTTTCCGGACAACACCTTTCATTGCGCCACCGTGGGCTTCGGCATAAGAAACGTAACGCGCATAGGCATTGCCTTTAAAGAGATGAGGAGGGTCGTAAAGCCGGGAGGAAGAGTCTTGTGTCTTGAATTCTCGCATCCGGAAAATAAAATCTTAAAAGAACTCTACGATTTTTATTCCTTTAACGTAATACCTTTGATAGGAGAGACCGTTACCGGCAACCGCGACGCCTACGTCTATTTAGCCGAGTCCATAAGGAAGTTTCCTCCTCAGGAGGAACTCAAGAGAATAATGATTGATGCCGGTCTTTATAAGGTGAAATACCATAACCTCTTCGACGGGATCGCGGCCGTGCACGTCGGGACAAAGGTTTAAAGCGCATGGCCTCCGAAGATAAAAATAGGATTATGGAAAGTTTTTTCAACCTCGCGCGCATCCCCTTGAGGTTCACGCCGCTCTTGCCGGAGGCGGTTTTCGCCTCTGTTTTCATCTCCGGGATATTCGACAAACACCCGCGCCTGAAAGAAAAGCTCAAGGAACTCGACGGCAAGGTTTTCGAATTTTCCGCGATTGATATCGGCAAACGCTTTTACCTTACAATCGAAGGCAGTGAGGCGAAGGTGTTTCCTTATTTCGCCGGAGAGCCTGACGTTATTATGAAGGGCGAGGCAAAAACCCTCTTTTATCTCCTCTTGGGCAAGGAAGACCCTGACACTGTTTTCTTTTCGAGACGCCTCGAGATAAACGGCGACACCGCCGCGGCCATACTTTTAAAGAACATACTGGCAAGCCTTTAGCGGATTCCGGAAAAAGTTGCGGTCACTGCGCGTGGCGCCGGCTCCCCTTGACATCAAAGCCTCCATGTGCTAATTATATAAACAGACGAACATTCAAATACTCCGAGCCGTCTCCCCTAACGCCAAACGCCACGGGGACCGGCCGACCGGGTTTGACTGGAAACGGTCAAGCCTCCCGTGCTTGGAAAGGAGGAACGGCATCATACGCAAGGCCAACCTTTCTGAGGTTGGTTTTTTTGTTTTGAGGCATGCCCAGCACCACTTTTCAACATTAACGCACTGGCAATACGTATGCCCACGGCAAATATTATTGCCTAAACAGTATGCGTTAACAGCGAAAAGTGGTGCTGGGCATGCGATAAACCCATGAATAACGAGACAAAAATATCAACGAACGCGCCCACGGAACTTCTCACCGACCGTTTCGGCCGCAGGCTGAATTACCTCAGGGTCTCGGTGACGGACAGGTGCAACCAGAGGTGCGCCTACTGCGCCCCTTATTCCGAGAAATTCAAAAACCGCGAAGACATCCTATCCTTTGACGAGATAACGCGCCTTGTAAGCCTCATGGTCTCGATGGGGGTCGAAAAGGTCCGCCTTACCGGCGGCGAGCCGCTCGTCAGGAAAGACATAACTGACCTCGTTTCGATGCTGAAAAACACGGGCGTTAAAGACCTCTCGATGACCACGAACGCGGTCTTGCTCGAAAGATTCGCGTCACAGCTCGCCGCGAACGGGCTAAACAGGATAAACGTGAGCCTCGATTCCCTGAACCCCGAAAAATTCAGGATAATCTCGGGCGGCGGGGACATCGTTCCCGTGTTAAGAGGCATAGAAGCGGCGATCGGGGTACCCGCGCCAAGCGGCGCGGGTCGCGGCCTTTCTCCGGTAAAAATAAATACCGTCATAATGAAGATGAACGAGGACGAGCTCGCCTCGATAATAGACTTCGCCGAAGAACGGGGCTTAAGCGTAAGGTTCATCGAATGCATGCCCATGAGCGACGGGTTCGACTGGAAGGGCAACTACGTCCCGGTAAGCGAGGTGCTTCAAAGGCAGGACATAATCGAGAGAGTTGACGTTACGGCTACTCCCGAAAGGGGCAAGGTGGCGGCCTATACCCTGCCCTTAAGGTCGGGGAAAGGAAAGGTCGGATTCGTCTCCCCCATGTCTAACCGCTTTTGCGAGGGATGCAACAGGCTTCGCCTCACCTCCGACGGAAAACTCCGCTCCTGCCTTCCCGCGGACAAGGACGTTTCCCTGAAAGAGGCCCTCAGAACCAACGCCCCGAAGGAAGAACTCCTCGCCCTTATAAGAAGGGCGGTCGAAATAAAGCCCGAAACCGGGGAATACACCTTCACGGAAGAGGGCCGCAAGACGTCCATGATACACATAGGAGGATAGATGAAGATTTCGGGAAGGAACCAACTGCCGGGAGAAATCGTGGAGATAAAAAAAGGAGACGTGGTCTCGGAGGTCGTGATACAGGTCGGGGAACACCAGATAGCGGGCGTCATCACGACTACAAGCGTCGAAAACATGGCCCTTGCGGTGGGAGACCGCATAACGGCCCTCATAAAAGCGACGGAAGTGTCCTTCATAAAATGAAACTGCTCGCCTCCGTGATATGCGCCTCTTTTTTATTGGCATCAGGAGGCGTTGCTTGGGGCAAGGATAAAACCATAGGTATCGCGGTATCGTCGAACGCCTTAGAGCCGGCGAAGGAAATATCTTTGCTCTTTGAAAAATCCAGCGGCGTAAGTATCTCCATATCAAGCGGTTCGAGCGGAAAACTCTACGCCCAGATAAGGCAAGGCGCGCCGTTTCAGGTATTTCTCGCGGCTGACGACACATACACGGCCATGCTCGAAACAGAGGGCCTTATCGCCGCGGACGGAAGATTCAAATACGCCAAAGGGAAACTTGTAATATGGAGAAAAACTCAAAATAAGCACGCTCCGTTAAAAGACCTGTCGTTTCTTAAAGACCCGGCAATCAAGCGCATCGCCATAGCGAACCCGGACACGGCCCCTTACGGAAGGGCCGCGATAGAGGCGTTAAAAAAGAGCGGCATCTTCGATGAAATCAAAGGTAAACTCGTTTACGGGGAAAGCGTGGCTCAGGCATTCGGTTTCGCGGCCACTGGGAACGCGGACGTCTCGATGGTGCCGCTTTCCGTTGTTTACCGGAAGCACGGCGAATACTCCGTGGTAAGAGACGACTACTACTCGCCCATCGTTCAGGAAGCCGTGCTTTTGAAAAACGCTTCGCAAGAGGCGAAAGAGTTTTTTGAATTTTTAAAGACAAACGAGGCCGCGGACGTTTTCAAGAAATACGGGTATCTTAAGCCTTAGGCAGGAATGACTATGGACTGGCAGCCTTTTTACATATCCTTCAAACTCGCGCTTGTGGCGACGTTTTTTCTCGTGCTTCTCGCGCTGCCGGTCGCGTATGCCCTCGCCTTCAGGAACTTCCGCGGAAAGCCCCTTGCCGAGGCGTTCTTCGCCCTCCCGATTGTCCTGCCTCCGACGGTTCTCGGATTTTTCGTGCTCGTGGCCGCCGGAAACCTCTCCCCCGTCGGAAGGTGGTATCATGAAATATTCGGAACAACCCTCGCGTTTTCATTCGAGGGGCTTGTCGTCGCGTCCGTACTCTACAGTTTTCCCTTCGCGGTGCAACCGATGCAAAACGCCTTCGAGAACGTGGATAAAAACCTGATTGACGCGGCAAGGACTCTCGGATGCTCGGAATGGAGAAATTTCTTAGGCGTCATACTGCCGGCCGGAAGAAGAGGCGTGGTAACGGGCGCGATGCTTTCCTTCGCCCACACGGTCGGGGAATTCGGAGTGGTCTTGATGGTCGGGGGAAGCATCCCAGGAGAAACCAAGGTCGCGAGCATCGCCATATACGAAAAAGTCGAAATGGTTCAATACAAAGAGGCCGCTATCATGGCGGCCGCGCTCCTTGCCTTTTCGTTCGTTGCCCTCTCTTTCGTTTACTACATAAACAAAAAAACAAGCGTGCCCAGCGCCACTTTCGTAAAATAGCGCTCGGTATCACCCGACTATATGCAATAACACTAACTTTTTATATGAATATAATATACCGTACGAAAGTGGCGCTGGAAAGATGATACTCATAGATTTCAGAAAAAAACTCAAAACATTCGACATGGACGTGTCCTTGAGGCTCGGCAGGGAGATAACGGTGCTTACAGGGCCGAACGGAAGCGGCAAATCAACCCTCCTTCGCGTCGTCGCGGGGCTCGTCAAACCGGACAGCGGCGTCATAGCCGTCAACGGCGTTACATACTTCGACGAAAAAACAAACCTTCCTCCGGAAGAGCGCAAGACCGGCTATATCCCGCATGGCAACTCGCTTTTTCCGTGGCTTACGGTCGAAGAGAACGTGCTTTTCGGGCTTACGAAAGCCTTGGCCCTTCAAGAAGAACAGTGGATTCAAGAGTTATACTCTAAACTGGACATGGCTCATCTCAAAAAAAGATACCCAGGCACGCTTTCCGGCGGCGAGGCGCAAAAAGCCCTTCTCGGCCGCGCCCTCGTAAGAAGACCAAAAATTTTACTTCTTGACGAGCCGTTAAGCGCGGTTGACATGGCCGCGAGGCCCAGAATAAGGCTCTTTATCAAAGAGGTTCAAAAAGACTGGGGCATACCCGTAATAATGGTAACGCACGACCAGGCCGAGGCCCATACCATGGGTGACCGCGCGTTCGAACTCTTTGAAGGCGCTATCGCAGCCGTTGCGAAAAGAGGAAGAATAATTAAACTTCCGATGGTATCCTACTGAGGAGGATTCTTAGACCATGAAAACCCTTACCCATTTTAACGAAAAAGGCCGCGCCCGCATGGTGGACGTTTCGGAAAAGGCCTCTACCGCAAGGACGGCCGTGGCGGAAGGCGTAATACGCATGAACGCCGAAACCTTAAGCCTCATACGCAAGGGACGCATTAAAAAAGGCGACGTCCTCGCGATAGCGGACTGCGCGGCCGTCATGGCCGCGAAGAAAACGCCCGACCTTATCCCCATGTGCCATCCCATACAGATATCGGGCATAGACGTGGACTTCGGCTTCGGAAAAACAATAAAAAACTCCGCTTCCATAATAGTAACCGTTACGGCGCGGTGCGTGGGCCCGACAGGCATAGAGATGGAGGCCCTTACGGCCGTAAGCGCGGCTCTCCTTACCGTATACGACATGTGCAAGTCAATAGACCGCGGCATGACCATAGAAAAAATCAGGCTTACGAAAAAATCCGGCGGCAGGAGCGGCCTATGGCAGGGCTGAGCCCCGCACCCGTAATATTTCAATTATCTCCAGCGGCATATGGCCGCCGGAGTCTGTTGATTCATCGTGCCGTCCGCAAGGCAGGGGTGACCCCTGCACCCATAATATTTTATTTACTCTGCGGTATGCATACCACAGGGGTTTATCAATTTATTGTGCCGTTCGCGAGGACAGGAGAGATAGGCCCGTGGTAAAGGTTCTTTTTTTCGGCATACTCTCAAGCAAGACAGGCTGCAAGGAAACCGAGGTGGAACTCGGCTCTCGCGAAGTCGAACTCTCGGTTTTCATGGGCGACCTGCGTGAAAGGTTCAAGGACCTTCCGAAGGCCGCTTACATGATTGCGGTGAATAAAGAGCAGGCGACCCTTAAAACAATCGTCAGGGACAACGACGAAGTGGCGATAATGCCGCCCTTTTCCGGAGGTTCGAGATGAACGAAAAAGTTACCCCCTTTTCCAAAGGGGGGTTAGAGGGGATTAAAGTCCGCATACAGGCCGAAGACTTCTCAATGGAAGAAGAAGTCGAAAGGCTCCGCGCCTCTTCCAAGAAGGTCGGGGCGGTCGTAGCGTTTTTAGGCGCTGCGAGGGATTTTTCCGAAGGCAAAAACGTCAAGGCAATCGAGTTTGAAGAATACAAGGGCATGGCCCTAAAGGCCCTCGAAGAACTCCGGAACGATACCATGAAACGCTTCGACGTCCTTGACGTAAGCATAGTCCACAGGATAAACCGCATGGAACCCGGAGACCGGATAGTCTTGATAGTCGCCGCGTCCATGCACAGAAAGGCGGCCTTCGAGGCCTGTGAGTGGTGCATAGACCGCCTCAAGGAAACCGTTCCCATATGGAAAAAAGAAATCACCCCGGAGGGAGATTCATGGGTAGCGCCTCACCCTTAAGGGTTCCCATAATATCCATAGTGGGGCTTTCCGGCTCGGGCAAGACGACGCTTATGGAGAAACTCATACGCGTATTCTCTTCGGAGGGTCTTCGGGTCGGCACCATAAAACACAGCTACCACCCTCACCCGCTCGACGCCCCGGGAAAAGACAGCTGGCGGCATAAAAACGCGGGCGCGGAAAAGGTTATCTTCATAGGGCCCAAATCCTTCCAACTCGTCTCGGACATAAGCGACGACGAAACGCCCGAGGGCTTAAGCTCGGAGTATCTTAAGGATATGGATCTGGTTTTGGTGGAGGGTTTCGTACGAAGCGGGGTCGAAAAAATAGAGGTCATAAGAAAAGGGCGCTCCGAAAAAATAGAGATGAAGTCCGTGGATAACACAATTGCCGTGGTAACGGATTTCCCCGAAGACGCCTTGAAGCGCGCCTTAGGCGTTTCAGTGCCGATAATTCACATAGACGACGAAGCCTCGGTCGCCGAATTCATACGCAATCATCTTTCCCTTCCGTCGCCCCGCGTAAAAAAAACAAGGAAGATATGATGACTGCCCGCATTAAAAACATATCATGCGTAATACTCTTAGGCGGCGAATCAAAGAGAATGGGCAAAGACAAGGCAGGGGTAAAGATTTCCGGCAAAACCCTCTTTTCCATGGTTTACGAAAAGGTATCGCCTCTTTTTAACGAAGTGATGGTAAGCGCGCGCGATAAGAATTACGACGTAAAAAAGCTCATGAAAAAGAAGGCCGGGCCTTTGCCCTTCCGCGTGGTGTACGACGAGCTACCCGGCAGAGGGCCGGCCATAGGGCTTCTAAGCGCCCTTAAAAACGCGCGGAACGCGTGGGTGTTCGCGATCGGTTGCGACAGCCCCTTCGTAAACTCGAGGCTCATAAGATGCCTCGCGAAGCGGAAAGAAGGCTTTGACTGCGTTATCCCTGTTCACGGCAAGAGGCTTCAGACCCTTTTCGCCCTTTACAAAAAGACCTGCTTCGCCCCGCTCTTCTCGCGAGTTAAGAAACGCGTAAGCCCGGGCCTTGCCGGGTTCGTTGAAAAATCCGCGTCAATAAAGGTTCGGTACGTGACGGAAAAGGAGATAAAAAAGACAGACCCCGGATTCGAAAGTTTCATGGACGTTGATACGCCTGAAGAATTGTCGCTCATGAGAAAAAAAATAAAAAATGGATTCCCGCTCAAAACACCGCGGGAATGACAGAACGGAGTTTAACCGGATGAAAACCGTAAAAGAAGCCCAAACAATAATACTTGAACACGTCTCGCCGCTTAAGGCGGAAAACGTTCCGATAGAGTCCTCCCTCGGAAGGATTCTGGCCGAAGACGTATCAAGCAACAGAAACCATCCGCCCTACGACATGTCGGCCATGGACGGCTACGCCGTCAGACACGTTGACATAAAAGACGCCACAAAGGCCTCTCCGGCAATTCTCTCGATAGTTGACGACATAAGGGCCGGAGTCGAGCCGATATGCGCGATAAAGGATAACGAGGCGTCCCGCATCATGACGGGGGCCGCGGTGCCTGAAGGGGCCGATACGGTAGTGCGGGTCGAAGACACGGATTATGACGGAACGAAGGTAAAGATATTCGTCCCGGCGTCAAAAGGAACCGACATAAGGCGCCTCGGCGAAAACCTTCGCGCGGGAGACCATGTATTGAGCCGCGGCATTGACATAGGCGCGGCTCAACTCGGAATACTCGCCATGGTCAAAAAGGCGGCCGTGCCCGTGCACAGAAAACCGAAGATAGCGATAATATCCACGGGAGACGAACTCGAAGGCCTTACGGAAAAGTTCAACGAAAGAAAAATCCCCGACGCCAACAGCTACACCGCCATGGCGCAGGCGCTCTCCGCCGGAGCAGAGCCGGTTCTTCTCGGCATAGCGAGGGACAGTAAGGAGGCGCTCAGGGAAAAACTCCTCGAGGGGCTCGAATACGACGGCCTCATAGTGTCGGGCGGGGTGTCGGTCGGGCATCACGACTTCGTGCGCCCCACCCTCAGTGAGCTCGGCATAGACATGCTCTTCTGGCGCGTCGCGATGAGGCCGGGTCATCCGTTCGCGTTCGGGCTTCACGGCAAAACGCCGGTATTCGCCCTTCCCGGGAACCCCGTGTCAAGCATGGTCTGCTTCGAAGAATTCATAACCCCCGCCATAAGGAAGATGACCGGCGCGGCCTCGGTTTTCAGAAAAACCATAAAGGCGCGCCTCACCGAAGACGTCTCGGATAAAAGAGGAAGGGTTCACTTCATGAGGGTGGTTCTCGAATACACGCCGGACGGATATTCGGCGCGCCTCACGGGATCGCAGGGAAGCGCGATTTTAATGAGCATGACCGCGGCGCACGGGCTTTTGGTCATGCCGGCCCACAGCGAAATACTGAAAAAAGACTCTATCGCGACCGTACAACTCCTAAACTACTCTTCCGGCCCGTCGGGCTTCCAGCACGAGTCGGACATTCCCGAGGAAGAGGCGTGAAATGATTACCCCCTTTTATAAAGGGGCTGGGTTCCCGTTGCCCAGCGAAGCATTGCAACGGGAAGTGGGGGATTAATGTCAATCCTTAAGATAGGCGTAGTTACCGTATCAGACAGGGCGAGCCGCGGCGAGTACGAAGACA
>JBBTLC010000135.1:0-6797 GCA_038068875.1 Deltaproteobacteria bacterium | reverse complement strand
AGGGAGCAGGAGATATCCGACATATCGAGGTCTCTTAAGGCCCTCGCCAAGGAACTCGACATTCCGGTCGTCGCGCTTTCTCAGCTCGCGAGGAGAGTCGAGCAAAGAGAGAAGAGCAAGCCGCAGCTCTCCGACCTTCGCGAATCCGGCGCCATAGAGCAGGACGCGGACGTAGTGATGTTCGTTTACAGGGAGAGCGTTTACAGGGACTGCGATTGTCCCAAAGACCTGTGTTCGTGCGGCTTACGGGGCAGCGCAGAGATAATGGTCTCGAAGCAGCGTAACGGGCCTACGGGCGAAATTAAGGTGACTTTTCTGCGCCACCTCGCGAGGTTCGAAGACCACGCGCAGGTGGATTACGGGGCAATACACGTCGAGTGGGTCGAGTAGAGGGGGAGTAGCGTCATAACTTCGCGCGACCCGCGCCGCTTGGTATGCTTTGTTTTGACGTCCTGAACTTACGATATCGTATGAATTCCCTTCCTTAAGAGTCAACGGCCCTCATGGAACTTAGCCCCAAAAAATACGCGCTCGTCGCAATGAACCTTCCGGTGGAGGGTTTCTTTACCTACGAAATTCCGCTTGAGCTCGAAGATTCAATCGTCCCCGGCATGAGGGTATTGGCGCCTTTCGGCCGCCGCATTGTTACCGGCTATGTCGTAGCTTTGGAAAAAGAAAGCCCTGTCAAAGGAATAAAGAGAGTGATTGACGTTTTGGACGACGCGCCGCTCTTTGACGCGAAAAGGCTCAAGTTCTTTCAATGGCTCGCGTCCTATTATTTTGCCCCTCCCGGAGAGGTCTTTTCTTTGGCCCATCCTTCCGAAGCCGGCGTAAAGAGCCAGAGGCGTTTCAGGATAACGGAAAAAGGAAGGGAATTTTTAAGTTCCGCGAAAACTCCGCGCTCCGGCTCCGAGGGTCTTATAATCGAGATTCTTTCCGCGACCAGGGACTTTACCGGCCTTCCCTCGCTTACGAAGAAGTTCAAGAAGGGCTCTCTTTACTCGACCCTTTTCCGGCTTAAGAAAGACGGGCTTATCGAGGAAGACATGTTTTTAAAGGGCAGGAAGACCCGGCTCGAAAACTTTGTCTCGCTTCGTTATGCCGAAGAGGTCTCGCGCGACGGGTTGAGCGACAAGGAAATCTCGGTTATTGCCTTTCTTGAAAAAAGGAACGACACGCCGGCCGCGCTCCTTAAAAAAGAATTGGGCAATATGGATACCGCGGTAAAAAAACTTTTAAAACGCGGCCTGATAGATATCGTTAAAAAAGAAAAAGCAAAAAATCCCTTAAAAGATCTATCCCCGCGTCTCTATAATTTTGCCCCGAACAAGGAACAGGAGGACGCGATAGAGGAGATAAGCCGCGGCATGGGAAAAGGTTTTTCGCCGTATCTTCTTTACGGCATAACAGGGAGCGGCAAAACCCTCGTCTATTTGAAACTCATAGAAAAGGTCGTGGAATCAGGGAAAAAGGCCATGTATCTTCTCCCCGAGATAGCCTTGACCGAGCGGCCTCTTTCGTATCTTCTTTCGAGGTTCCCCGGCAGGGTAAGGGTTTTGCACAGCGGCCTTACCGGAGGAGAGAGGTACGAGGAGTGGAGGAGAATTTTAAAAGGCGATTTCGACGTCATAGTAGGCGCGAGGAGTTCCCTTTTTTCTCCGGCAGGGGGGCTCGGCCTCATAATAGTGGACGAGGAGCACGACCCGTCCTACAAGCAGGAAGAAGGGGTAAGGTATAATGCGAGGGACGCCGCCTTGATGCTCGGAAAGATTCTGGAGATACCGGTTATATTGGGCTCCGCCACTCCTTCTGTCGAGACGTTTTATAACGCGAGGACCGGCAAGATTACGCCGGTATATCTTAAGAAAAGGGTCGGCGGAATAACCATGCCGGACGTTGAAATTCTCGACATGAAAAAAAATAAGGGAGAGGTCATATCAGGGAGGCTTATCTCGGCAATCAAGGAAACAGTCGATAAGGGCGAGCAGGCGCTTCTTTTCCTGAACAGGCGCGGTTTTTCGAGGCTGCTTACTTGCCGCGACTGCGGCAACACCGTAACGTGTCTTAATTGTTCGGTAAGCCTCACGCTCCACAAAGGGGAGAACCTTTTGAAGTGCCATTACTGCGGCCACGGCGTTCCCATACCTGACGTTTGCCCGAAGTGCGGCGGTCATAATCTTAAAAACCCGGGTATCGGCACGGAGAAGGTCGAGGAAGAGGTAAGGAGACTTTTCCCGGGTATAAGGACGGCGCGGCTCGATCGGGACATCGCGTCAAAAAAAGGCGCCGCCGGCAAGGTGTTCGAATCCGTCGAGAAAAGGGACGTTGACGTGCTCATAGGAACCCAGATGGTCGCCAAGGGGCATCACTTTCCGGGTATAACCCTCGTGGGGATAATATCGGGCGACACGTCTTTAAACATGCCGGACTTCAGGAGCGCGGAGCGCACGTTTCAGCTGGTCTCTCAGGCAAGCGGCAGGGCCGGAAGGGAGACGCACGGCGCTCGCGTCATAATACAAACCGTCAACCCTGAGCATTTTTGTTTCCAAAAGGCCGCTGAGCACGACTACGAAGGATTTTTCGAAGAGGAATTCAAGGCCAGGGAGGACGCCGGATACCCGCCTTGCTTAAGGCTTGCCGGAATAAGGATGGAGGGGATTAAAGAGGAATCGGTCGAGAGGGCGTCTTCCCGGGCCGCCGCTATAATTCAAAGGCTCGCGACCCACGTAAGAGGCATAATCGTCCTCGGCCCGGCCCCGGCCCTGATACCGAGGCTTAAAGGGCTCTATCGTTTTCATATGCTCATAAAGAGCAAGGATGCTTCCGCGCTTAACAGGTTTCTCGCGGCCTTTAAAAAAGAATTTTTAGCTTTAAAACAACCGGGAGTGGCCGTATACATGGACATTGACCCTGTAAGCACCGTGTGATTGTTTAATGACGTTTTTTAGGTTATAATTGTGACATGAGGTTCGAAATACTTACATACCCGAACCAACTGCTCAAGACAAAGGCCGCGACTGTCAAGGCCGTTGACTCGGAGATAAAAAAAATCCTCGACGACATGCTCGAAACCATGAGATTTTCAAGAGGCGTAGGTCTTGCCGCGCCTCAGGTCGGCATAGGTAAAAGGCTTATAGTAATGGAAGTGCCCGAGTTTGCCGAAGAGGACATCGAGGCGCGCGAGCCTGAAAAGAGAATGCTTTTTAAACTCGTAAACCCGGAAATAATTTCTTCCGAAGGCGAGCAAAAATATGAAGAAGGATGTCTGAGCGTCCCCGGCGTTACCGCCGAGGTCAAGAGGGCGGCGAGGGTTATCGTAAGGGCAATGGACGAGAACGGAAAAGCAATCGAGATAAACGCCTGCGGCCTTCTTGCCGTGGCTTTGCAGCACGAGATAGACCACCTGGACGGGATACTTTTCATAGACAGGTTGAGCCGCCTCAAACGGCAATTCGTGGTTCGAAGATATAAAAGAGAGTTGGCCTCTCTTGATACGGCCTTGTAACGGAGCCGGTCACTCATGAGGAGGCTACGCATAGTATTCATGGGCACTCCGGAATTTTCGGTCCCTTCGCTCGAAGCTCTCCTTCACGCGGGGTTCGATATAGCGGCTGTCGTCACGCAACCTGAAAAACCTAAAGGACGCGGACAAGCCGTGGCAAAGACCCCTGTAAAGGAGTTCGCGTTAAATCTTGGGCTTCCCGTGCTTGAGCCTTCGAGGGTAAAAAGTAACGCCGAATTTTTGATTGAGCTCAACTCTATTAAACCGGATGTTATGGCGGTCGTGGCCTACGGCAAGATATTGCCCGAGGAAGTATTGAGAGTGCCGGCCATGGGATGCGTGAACGTTCACGCATCGATACTGCCTTTTTACAGGGGCGCCTCTCCCATAAACAGGGCCATAATGAACGGAGATAAATCAACCGGCGTCTCAACCATGCTCATGGACAGAGGCATGGATACGGGGCCGGCGCTTCTTACGGAAGAAACGGCGATTGGGGAAGATGAAACAGCGGGGGAGCTTTCCGTGAGGCTCTCGAAGATGGGCGCGGAGCTTCTCGTGAAAACGCTTCGCCTTCTTTCCGAAGGCGCGATTACCCCTTTGGCGCAGGACTCAAGCCGCGCCACCTTCGCGTTGCCTCTTAAAAAAGAAGACGCTCTCATAAACTGGAGTCTTTCCGCGACTGAGATAAAAAACAAGGTCAGGGGGCTTTGCCCAAAGCCCGGCGCCTGTACGTATCTTAAAGGGAAACTTTTGAAGATTTACATGGGAAAGGTTACCCCCTTTTCCAAAGGGGCTGGGCTCCCGTTGCGCGAAGCCATTGCAACGGGAAGCGGGGGGATTAAGGTTTTGCCTGATAATAGCCACGGGACTTCCGTGGGAACCATAATCAAGGCCGATAAAGAAGGCATAGCGATAAAATGCGGCAAAGATATTTTTCTCGTAACCGAACTCCAGCTCGAAGGCAAAAAGAGGATGAGCGCGGAGGCTTTTTTAAAGGGGTATAAGGTCAAAAATGAAGTCCTCGGAAGATAGCGCGGAAATTAAAGTTGGCGCCGAGAGTATTGCTTACAGGGTCGGGCCTCTCTTTGCGATAACCCTCCTATTAATCTCGGTTGCGGGCGTGGCCTTTGCCGGATTTTTATTGTGGTATGTGCCTACGGTCGGGCTTCGGAGCATTCACCCGGCTCTTCCGTATGCCGTTGGAATAATTGTCTTCGGCATCGGGTTTTTCGTCCTGGCAGGGGTTTCGGTTATGGCGGTCTCGCTTATAAGAGGCAAGGACGCCCTTCCGTCTCCCCGTTTCAGGTGGGTGTTAGTAAAGGTGTTTTTGCCGGCGATGGTTCTCATGGGAGGGGTTTTAAAGATAAAGAAGATAAAGATAGAGCAGGCGTTTCTCGATTTGAATAACCGCATGGTCAGGGCGATGGTAAAAAGAGGCCGCGTCTTCAGCCCCGAAAAGATAGTCATACTCATGCCTCACTGCGTCCAGTACGAGGATTGCAGAATTAAGGTAACGAAAGACGTCAAGAATTGCGTTGGGTGCGGAAAGTGCGAGATAGGCGAACTCGTCGCCTTGACCGAGAGGTTTGGGCTTAATCTCTTTGTCCTTACCGGAGGGACTGTGGCGAGGAGAAAGCTTTTCGAGTACAGGCCTGACGCGGTGATAGCCGTCGCGTGCGAGAGGGACCTGACGAGCGGGGTTCAGGACGCGTACCCTCTTCCTGTGGTGACAATCGTGAATAAAAGGCCTTTCGGATACTGCGCCCAGACCGGCGTCGAGATAGACGATATAAAAGAGGCTATAGTAAAGCTTTTGGGCGAGGCTGCTTAAATGGGCGGCGGTTTTTTATTTTTTGTTTTTGTAGGGCAACCCTTTAGGGTTGCGTCTTTGTGCAGGGCTGCCCCACCCTAACCCTCCCCAACGAGTGGGGAGGGGGAAAAGGTGAAAAAATTCATCATAGCCCTGCCCTACGGCTGACACAAGATAAGATATTTTCCCGCTTAAATGGGTGGCCTTGACAGTTTGAGGGTTGTTACCTATTATATCAATATGAGGCGCGTCATCTGACGGCGCTTGAATCTTACTAAAAAGGAGTCCATTCAACATGAATTATCTTAAAACAGCGATACTTTTGGCGGCCCTGGCCGCTCTTTTGGTTTTTTTAGGAGGCCAACTCGGAGGCAAGCAGGGCGCCATAATAGGGCTTGTGATGGCCGGAGTTATGAACTTCGGCACGTACTGGTTCAGCGACAAGATAGTGCTTGCCATGTACAGAGCCAAGCAAGTTGACGAGAAGATTGAGCCTGAACTCTACTCCATGGTAAGAGACCTTTCGCAGAAGGCAGGGCTTCCCATGCCAAAGGTCTATACAATGGAGAACGACACGCCGAACGCCTTCGCCACGGGAAGAAACCCCTCGCACGCCGCAATCGCGGTAACGACCGGCATAAGAAGCCTTCTCAATAAAAACGAACTTCGGGGAGTTTTAGCGCACGAACTCAGCCACATACAAAACAGGGACATTCTTATCGCGACCCTTGCCGCCACGATCGCCGGAGCCATAAGCTATCTCTCGCACATGGCCATGTGGTTCGGCCTCGGCAACAGGAACGAGCGCGGGGGAAACCCGATTGTCTTTATAGTCATGATGATTGTCGCGCCTTTGGCCGCCATGATTATTCAGATGGCGATATCGCGTTCGAGGGAATACGGCGCGGACGCCGGAGGGGCGAAGATAATTGATAATCCCCTTTACCTTGCAGAGGCGTTGAAAAAACTCGCGTACTACAATAAGAGAATCCCCATGCGGAACGCGAACGAAGCGACCGCGCACATGTTCATAGTAAGCCCCTTGAGCGGCGGCGCGCTACTAAAACTCTTCTCGACTCACCCTCCGATAGAGGAGAGGGTCAGGAGGCTCGAGGCCATGGTTTACAACAGGACGGAGTTTTAGGGATAACACCTATATTTTACTTGTGTCATTCCCGCGGTCTTTTGAGCGGGCATCCAGTATCTTTGAAAAAGTAAAAAACTCCTGGATTCCCCGACCCGCCCTATGGGGCGGGTACCCCGAACCTCGGGAATGATAGAAAAAAGAAACGCAATCTGTCATGCTGAACTTGTTTTGCAATTAAGTGATGTAAATTGGCACGCATGCTATGATAAAGAAAAACTCCCTGGAGGTTTTCAGATATGGCCCAGACAGAAAAAAGTCCAAAAACTATAGCTACTATAAATTTTAAAGGTGGGGTCGGAAAAACTACTGTCACATGGTGTCTCGGTGATGTTCTC
>JBBTLC010000134.1:1558-3932 GCA_038068875.1 Deltaproteobacteria bacterium | reverse complement strand
AAATATTTAAGACTTCACTTAAGATACTTTCAATGAAGTAAGCATAATCTTCCCGACCCATGCTTCGCATGGGTACTTCGCGGATGAGTATTCCGCCCTTTGTGAAAATGGTTCTCTCCTTTTTCAAAGGAGAGACAGAGAGGATTAAAGAAACTTTGTTAAATCCCCCCAACCCCCCTTTGTAAAAGGGGGGATAAAAAAGAAGAGAAAAAGGGGGGAACCGCGCTTGCGTGAGGCCTATGGACGAGGATGTTTTAAAAGACGAAATAGATACCGCGCCAATAAAGCTTAAGGATGAGGAGGTTTACGAAACCACCTTAAGGCCGAGGCGCATGGACGAGTACGTCGGCCAGGAGAAGGTCAAGGAGAACCTCGGCATTGCCGTGCTTGCGGCAAAGGCGAGGGGAGAGGCCTTGGATCACGTGCTCTTTTACGGCCCTCCGGGCCTCGGTAAAACCACCCTCGCGCACATCATAGCGGCCGAATTAGGCTCCGGAATAAAAACCGCTTCAGGCCCGACCATCGAGAAAAGCGGAGACCTCGCGGCCATACTCACGAACCTCGAAAGCAAGGACGTTCTTTTCATAGACGAGATACACAGGCTTCCGAACGTCGTGGAGGAGATACTCTATCCGGCGATGGAGGATTTCAAGATAGACATAATAATCGGACAGGGGCCCGCGGCCCGCTCGATAAGGCTCGACATCCCGCGTTTTACCCTCATAGGCGCGACGACAAGGGCGGGGCTTTTAACCTCTCCTCTTCGCGACCGCTTCGGCATGATAATGAGGCTTGATTTTTACAGCCCGGACGAACTCAAGATAATAGTCATGCGTTCCGGCGCTCTTTTAGGAGTGGAACTCACCGACGACGGGGCCCGCGAGATAGCGAGCCGCTCCCGCGGCACGCCGAGGCTCGCGAACCGGATACTTAAGAGGGTGCGCGATTACGCGGAGGTTAAGCACGACGGGGTCGTAACCCTCGACGTGGCCAAAAAAGCCCTCGCCATGCTTGAGATAGACTCAATGGGATTCGACAAGATGGACAGGAGGATGCTTCTTGCCATAATAGAGAAGTTTTCCGGCGGCCCGGTTGGCATAGAGTCTCTGGCCGCGGCGCTGCACGAAGAGAAGGATTCGATAGAGGACCTTTACGAGCCGTACCTCATTCAGGAAGGCTTCATCAAGAGAACCTCGAGGGGCAGGGTCGCCACAAAGCGCGCGTACGGGCATCTGGGGTTGGAATATCCTGAGAACTTGGCAGACGGGTCTCAGGGAAAACTTCTGTAATAGGTTATCCGGTTATGGTAGGACAGGCGTCCCGCCTGTCAAATAATATAGTTATCGGTTTGTCTTTGCTTCCTCTCCCCTTTGGGGAGAGGATTGAGGTGAGGGGGTTTTCTTCTTTTTTCTATATCATCGTCCCCTCACCCTACCCTCTCCCCCTTCGGGGAGAGGAAGTAACTGCACCACAATCGGTGGATGGTAATCGGTTAACCGACAATTGATAACCGGTAACCGATTACTGTTTAGGGGGGGTGTTGAGTGAAGCGAATACTCGTGCACGTGTGTTGCGGTCCTTGCGCCGTCTATCCTGTTAAAAAGCTTCTTGCCGGGAAGTTCGGGGTTTACGGCTTTTTTTACAACCCCAACATCCACCCTGAGGAAGAATTCAAAAAAAGGCTGGAGGCCTCGAAAAAACTCGCCTCATTGATGGGAATTGAAACCCTTTTCCACGACCAATACGACCCTCTGCCGTTTTTATCCGGCCTCGCTACCTTAGGCAAGGCTGAGCCTCCGAAGGACGAGAGGTGCGAGACCTGCTACTCGATAAGGCTTAAGAAGACGGCCGAGACGGCTAAAGAATGCGGCTTTGATTATTTTTCATCCTCGCTTCTCTTTAGTAAACGCCAATTCCACGACATAGTCGTAAGCGCGGGAAAGAAAATCGAGGAAGCAACAGGGGTGAGTTTTTATTACGAGGATTTTCGTGACGGCTGGCAAGAGGGCATTGAGGAGAGCAAGAAAATGGGTCTTTACAGGCAAAATTATTGCGGGTGCGTTTTCAGCAGGATAGAGCGGGGCTTGTAGAGTGGAGCTTTAGCCCTGATTGTAATCAGTCTGTCATGCCGAACCCTGAAATGAATTCAGGGCAGGCTTGTTTTGGCATCGCGTTTTGAAAGGAAACAAAGACGAGACCCTGAACCAAGTTCAGGGTGACAAAATCGCAAGTTGGCAGGGCGGGGTGAACCAATCCTGTAAAACAGTTAGCAGGGCGGGCTGAGCCACGCTACAAGGCTCGTTTTGCGATAGGGGCGCGTCATTATGGACAAACTTTCTTTCGAAATCATAAATAACGTCCCGACTTCGAAACA
>JBBTLC010000134.1:0-1548 GCA_038068875.1 Deltaproteobacteria bacterium | reverse complement strand
TAAAGCCCTGAGCTACGAAAGACAAAGAGACAAGACAAAACGGACAAAGGTTTTTTTGTTTTTGCGTTTACAGAGGCGTCTCAATCATGGATAAACTTTCTTTCGAAATCATAAACAACATCCCGACCTCGAAGCAGGCAATCGAGATAGTGGAGAGGAAGGGCGTAGGCCATCCGGATTATATCTGCGACGCGGTTATGGACGAGATTTCGGTCGCCTTGAGTAAAGAGTATATAAGAATCTTCGGGGACGTGCTTCACCACAATATAGACAAGGGGTTACTTTCCGCCGGTGAGGCGATTAAAAAATTCGGCGGAGGACGCGTCATCTCCCCGATGGAGTTCATAATAGGCGATAGGGCCACGTTTCGCGTAGGGAGAAAGAAATTCCCTGTCGAGGAGATAGCCCGAAAGACCGTAAAGGACTGGTTCAAAAGAAACCTTAAGCAAGTTGACGTTGAGCGCGATTTGAGAATCAGGGTCGCCTTGAAGCCAGGCTCAATCGAGCTGGCGGACATATTCAAGGACAGGAAAAAGATAAGGGGCGCGAACGATACCTCGGCCGCCGTGGGGTACGCGCCGTTCACAAAAACCGAGAAGGCGGTTTACGAGTGCGAGAGGTTTTTGAACGGGATTTTATTTAAGACCTCTTTTCCTGAAACAGGCGAGGACGTCAAGGTCATGGGTTTAAGAAGGGGACGTTCTTTGGACCTCACAATCGCCATGCCGCTTTTTTCAAGATACATAAAGAGCGAGAAGGATTATTTTTCCAAGAAAAAGGACGTGAAAGCCGCGTTGAGGGAATTTATAAAAGGCGAGGGAGATTTTTCATTCAAGGACGTTGCCATAAATTATAACACGCTCGACAGGCGCGGAAGGGGAGTGAGCGGCCTTTATCTTACGCTCCTCGGCACCTCGGCGGAGGACGCGGATTCGGGGCAGGTCGGAAGGGGTAATCGCGTGAACGGAGTCATATCCCTTAACCGTCCGATGGGCACCGAGGCCGCGGCAGGTAAAAACCCCGTAAGCCACGTCGGAAAGATTTACACCATCCTTGCCCACAGGATGGCGGAGGCCATATACGCCGAGGTGGACGGCATAGAGGAGGTCTGCGTGTGGTTATTGAGCGAGATAGGCTCTCCCGTGGATAAACCCAAGGCCGCGGCAATTCAGATTATCCCGGCGAAACCCCTCAGGTATGCTATAATAAAACAAAAGGCCGAGGTCATTGTGAACGGGTTTCTTTCCGATATCGGAACTTTCACCGATGAACTCATAATGGGGAAGTACCCTGTCTGTTAAGTCCTGCGGTTAAAACATTTTGGATGCAGGGCTATAATTCGACTTCTTCCTTATACCCTCCCCCTTTATGGGGGAGGGTAGGGTGGGGGTAATCCTGCCGTCTATTGAAACCCCGGGGGTTCTTATCATGCCGCAAAAAGACGTTCGTCTGAAGAGACTAAAAGAAAAATTTATCGCGAAAAAAAGAAAGATGTGGGCCGAGGTGCGTGAGGAGTATTTCAGGAAGATCGGCAAGGACTATAACGAA
>JBBTLC010000133.1:0-11457 GCA_038068875.1 Deltaproteobacteria bacterium | reverse complement strand
GGAAAGGGACGGCGGCATAGAGAGTTATGATTTCATGTTCGGACTCAATATACCTCTTTGGTTCGGCAAGAACCAAGGCCGCGTTGGCGAGGCAAGGGCCAATGCCGAAGCCTTGAGGGCCGAGACCGTGGCGCGGACCAATAGCAAGAGTTCCGAGGTGGCGGAAACAATAATCCGCGTTACCTCGGGAGCCGACACCCTGACCCTTTACGAGACCGCGCTTTTGCCTCAGTCGGAACTCTCTTTGGAGTCGGCTCTTAAGAATTACCGTTCCGGAGAGACGGATTTCATCTCTCTCCTCGATTCGGAGAGGGAATTGAAGAGAATGAGGCTTGATTACCTGAAAACGCTTTTCGATTATCGTAAGGCGGTGGCGTCCCTCGAGAGGGCGGTCGGAGAGGACTTTGAAAACTTTGAAGAAAGGGACTCGAGATGAAGCGCGTAACCGTGGCCGTGGGTTTTCTTTTTATCGGGGTTTTGGCGGGCGCCCTGTTCGTTTATTTATTTGCCGGCAGGGGCGGCGTTAAACCCGTCTCCGAAGTTTCTTCGGAAAAGGCGAGGAAGGTGGTTTATTACCGTAACCCGATGGACGGGTCCGTTACCTCGCCTGTTCCCATGAAAGACCCGATGGGCATGGACTACGCGCCTGTGTATGAAGACGAAGTCGCCGCGGCCGTAGTTGCGCCCGGCACAATACGCATAAGCCCCGAGAGGATACAGAAGATAGGGGTTAAATCCGAAGAGGCGAAGCAAAGGGACATGACGCGCGTAATAAGGACTGTCGGCCGTGTCGAGCCCAAGGAGGACAAGGTTTACGTCATAAACTCCAAGGTCGGAGGATGGGTGGAAAAGCTCCACGTCGGGCGCACCGACCAGATGGTCAGGCCGGGTGAGCCGCTATTTGACCTTTACAGCCCGGAGCTTGTCTCGGCGCAGGAAGAATTCATATTGGCGCTTAATTCGTACGAAAAGGTAAAAGACAGCCCGTATGAAGACGTATTGAAGGGCGCCGCCGCGCTTCTCGATTCGAGCAGGAAGCGTCTCAGGTATTGGGACATATCCGAAGAGCAGATTAAGAGGCTCGAAGATAAAAGGGTTGCCTCAAAGACCATGACCATAAGGGCGCCGTCCGAAGGGAGCGTTACCGAGAAGATGATAGTCGAGGGGCAGAAGATAGAGCCCGGGGAAACTCTTTATAAAATAATAGACCACTCGGTCGTTTGGGTTTACGGAGAGATATACGAATACGAAATCCCCTATATAAAAGTAGGGCAGAAGGCCAGCCTCTACCCTGCCTACGGTTCCCCGGAGCGTTATATCGGAACGGTCGAGCATATATACAGCCATTTAGGCTCGATAAGGTATTCTTCCGAGGAGGCGAGCGAGGTGCGCACTGCGAAGGTCAGGTTCACTCTCGATAACAGCAGCCACGCCCTTAAGCTTGGCATGTATCTTAACGTCGAGTTCTCGGTCGAAGCGGCGAAGAACGCCCTTTCAGTGCCGGATTCCGCTGTCATAGACACGGGCGAGAGGCAGATTGTAATCGTGGACAGGCGAGACGGCACGTTCGAGCCGAGGGAGGTAAAGATAGGCGCGAGGGCCGATGGTTTCTACGAGATATTGAAGGGCGTTAAAGAGGGAGAGTTTGTGGTAACGTCCGCCAATTTTCTTATTGATTCCGAAAGTAATCTTAACGCCGCAATCGGCGCCACAGGCAATCAACGCGGCAACGGGGAAAATGAAGCGGACGGAAAGACGATTCCTCCCGTGAAAGCGGAAAAAAAGACTCCCGGCCATGAAGGGCATTAAGTAATGCTGAAGCGCGTAATAGAACTCTCTGTAAATAATAAACTCTTAATCCTCCTGTTTACGGCCTTTGTCATAGGTTTGGGAACATGGACCATATACAAGACTCCGATAGACGCCATTCCCGACCTGTCCGACGCGCAGGTCATTATTTATACCGAGTACCCTGGCCAGGCTCCGCAAGTCGTTGAAGACCAGATAACGTATCCCCTCACTACCGCCATGTTAGCCGTGCCTAAAGCCAAGGTCGTGAGGGGATATTCCTTTTTCGGGGTCTCATTCATTTACATTATATTCGAGGACGGAACCGACATCTACTGGGCGCGGTCGCGCGTGCTTGAGTATCTTAACTTCGCCTCGGGGAAACTGCCGCAGGGCGTTATCCCGTCTCTCGGCCCGGACGCGACCGGCGTCGGCTGGGTTTACGAGTACGTTGTCGAGGGAAAGGGCTACAGTCTGGCCGAGCTAAGGAGCATTCAGGACTGGTACATAAGATACCAGCTCGCGAAGGTCCCGGGCGTATCGGAGGTCGCCTCCATCGGCGGGTTCGTGAAGCAGTACCAGATTAATATAGACCCCAACAGGCTCATCACGCATAACGTCGCTTTGGGAGACGTGATAAAGGCCGTAAAGATGAGTAACCGCGACGTCGGGGGGCGCGTCATAGAGTTGGCCGAGCGCGAGTACATGGTGAGGGGGCTCGGCTATATTAAAAGCATCCCCGATATCGAGAATATCGTGCTCAAAGCGGACAGGGCCGGAACTCCGGTAAAGATAAAAGACATAGCGAGGGTAGAACTCGGCCCGGACGAAAGGCGCGGCCTTGCCGAGCTTGACGGCGAGGGCGAGGCGGTCGGCGGCATAGTCGTCATGAGGTTCGGGGAAAACGCCCTTAACGTCATACGCGGCGTGAAGGAGAAGATTAAGGAGCTTCAGGCCGGACTGCCGCAGGGAGTAACGATAAGGCCTGTTTACGACAGGAGCGAGCTTATCATGAGGGCCATAGACACCCTCAAAGAAAAACTGATAGAAGAATTTATCGTAGTCTCGCTTGTCTGCATAATCTTCCTTCTCCACTTCAGAAGCTCTCTTGTGGCGATAGTGATGCTGCCGGTCGGCATACTCATCTCCTTCATAGTAATGTACGCGATGGGGATAAACGCCAACATAATGAGCCTCGGTGGCATTGCCATAGCAATAGGCGCGATGATAGACGGCGCCATAGTGATGATAGAGAACGCACATAAGCATATAGAGCGCGATAAGGGGAAGAAAGAGCATTGGCAGATTATAATAGATGCCTCGAAAGAGGTCGGGCCGGCTCTCTTCTTTTCCTTGCTGATAATCACGGTTTCTTTCATGCCTATATTTACCCTTGAAGCGCAGGAAGGAAGGCTCTTTAAGCCTCTCGCGTATACCAAGACATTTTCCATGGCGGCGGCGGCCCTATTGTCGGTTACGCTGGTGCCGGTATTGATGGGCCTCTTCATAAGGGGCAAGATCATGCCCGAGCACAGAAACCCGATTAGCCGGTTCCTTATCTGGTTGTACCGCCCGGCGATACAAAAGGCGCTTAGATACAAGAAGACTACGATTTTGCTGGCGTTGCTGGCGCTCTTCTCGACAATTTATCCTCTAACGAGGCTCGGGAGCGAGTTCATGCCGCCTCTTAACGAGGGCACGCTTCTTTACATGCCCGTAACCCTGCCGGGCGTTTCCGTCACTAAAACCGCCGAGATTTTGCAGACACAGGACAGGATAATAAAGGGTTTTCCCGAGGTGGAGAGTGTTTTCGGAAAGGCGGGACGCGCCCTTACCGCCACAGACCCGGCCCCGTTCGAGATGTTCGAGACAGTGATAAATCTTAAGCCTGAAAGCGAGTGGCGGCCCGGCATGACGATGGATAAACTTATCGAGACCATGGACGAGGCCTTGAAGATGCCGGGTGTTACGAACGCGTGGACAATGCCGATAAAAGCAAGGCTCGACATGCTCTCGACAGGGATACGCACGCCGGTAGGCATAAAGGTCTTTGGCAAGGATTTAAGCGAGCTTGAAAGGGTGGCGCTCGAAGTCGAATCAGCCGTGCAAAATATTCCCGGCACCGCGAGCGCGTACGCCGAAAGGATAGTAGGCGGTTATTATCTCGACATAAGGATAAAGCGCATTGAGGCCGCGAGGTACGGCCTTAAGATAGAGGATATTCAGGACGTAATCATGTCCGCCATAGGCGGGGAGAACGTTACGACCACCATAGAGGGCCTTGAGCGTTATGCCGTGAACGTAAGGTATAAGAGGGAGCTCCGCGACGACGTCGGGAAGATAGGCAGGGTTTTAGTGCCGACCATGATGGGGCAGCATATACCGCTCGAGCAGGTTGCCGATATCGAGATTAAAAAAGGCCCTCCCGCGATAAGGACGGAGAACTCGCTCCTTACCACGTGGATATTCGTTGACGTCAGGGGCAGAGACATCGGAAGTTACGTGAATGAGGCCAAGACAGCGGTCGCGGAAAACGTAAAATTCCCTCCCGGCTATTACGCCTCATGGAGCGGGCAGTACGAGTACATGGAAAGGGCTTACGAGAAACTTAAACTGATCGTTCCGCTTACGCTCGGCATCATATTCCTGCTCCTTTACTTCCACTTCAAGGCAATAACAGAGTGCCTCATAATCCTGCTTGCCATTCCGTTTTCGCTTATAGGGGCTACATGGATATTGCTTTTTCTGGACTATAACATAAGTATCGCGGTGGTCGTGGGCTTCCTCGCGCTCGCCGGCCTTGACGCCGAGATGGGCATAGTGATGCTCATCTACCTGACTCATGCCTGGAATGACAGGGGCGCTGAGGGGAAGATGAACACAAAGGCGGACCTCTACGAGGCCGTTATAGAGGGCACGGTACAGAGGATAAGGCCCAAGGTCATGACGGTAACGGCCATAATAGCCGGTCTTTTGCCGCTCATGTGGAGCACAGGCACGGGGGCTGACGTGATGAAGAGGATAGCGGCCCCGATGGTGGGCGGCATGTTCACGTCCGCCCTTCTGGAACTCCTCGTGCTGCCCGTCATATTCGCGTTCTGGAAGGGAAGGGGCTTGAAAGACTGAGCGGCTCCCTTGGTTAACGGCCTTCCGCTGCTTCGTCCGGCGGCCGGCTTGCCGGTTTCCCCGAAAATCAAAGTCTATCTTTGAGTGCACAATCTTTCTTGACAAGGCGGTTATTCTTCAATAGAATATAATGTCTTGGCGGGCGGAGTTTTAAGAGGGCCCATAGCTCAGCTGGAAGAGCCACCGGCTCATAACCGGTTGGTCCCTGGTTCGAGTCCAGGTGGGCCCACCATTATCATCCGAGTAGCGTGTTTACGAAGGAGGAGTTTTTGACCGGTTCATTAAAGTCTCTTTTCGAGGTGCAGAAGATAGACCTTGAGATAGACTGCCTCATAAAAGAAAAAGGGCTTAGGGAAGAAGGGCTTCGCTCCGATGAGGTGAACGTTTCCTCCATGGACGCGGAGGCCGAGAAGCTAAAGTCGGAACTGGACGCCCTCGCAAGCGGGAAGGCCGAAAAGGAAGATAAGCTCAGGGAAAACAAAGAACGGATAGAAAGAGACCAGAAAAGATTAGGCGACATAAAAAACGACAAGCAGTACAAGGCTCTCACCAAAGAGATAAGCGACGCGGAAAAGGCCTCGAAGCTCCTTGACATGGAAATAACCGTTGCGCTCGATAAGATAGAGGCCGCGAAAAAGGCCCTCAAAGAAAAAGAGGCCGACATCCAGGGCAGGAAAGATTCCGTAAAGTCAAAGACAATCGAGCAAGGCGTAAAAAACGAGGAATTCGAAAAGACTGTAAGCGAAAAAAAAGAACTCAGGGAAAAACTCGCCTCTTCCATAGATAAATCTCTCCTTAAAAAATACGAAACCATAAAATCGAAAAGGGCGGGCATAGGCATAATCACGGTAAAGGATTCCATCTGCAGGGCATGCTTCATGCAGATACCTCCGCAACTTTTCATTCAATTGCAAAGAGGCTCCGAAGAACTGATAACCTGCCCCCATTGCCACAGAATCCTCTATTCCGGAACGTAGCGGCACGATGAGCGCCGGCGTAAAGGAATTCCTCGAAACCCTGAAACACACCCTTGATTTGAAAAAGACCATGTGTGAGCTCGACCTTACCGAAGACGCGGCAAGGGCAATGATTGACACCATCGAAAAAAGTCTTTCTAAAGCTACCCCCTTTTTCAAAGGGGGGGCGGGGGGGATTGACGTATCCGGGCTTCGTATTTATGTTGACGGAGCATCGAGGGGGAATCCCGGAATCTCCGGCGCGGGGGCCGTTATAAAAGACTTACACGGGAAAACCATAAAAAAACTCCGAAAGCGTCTCGGCATCGCCACAAATAACGTCGCGGAATACAGCGCCTTCGTAATGGCACTGCGCGAGGCTAAGACCATGGGAGCGTCGAGCGTGCATGTGTTCGCCGATTCCGAACTCCTCGTGAAGCAGATAAAGGGAGTGTATAAGGTAAAAAGCGATAACTTAAAAGCCCTCTATTTCGAGGCTATCGGGCTTATTGATTCCTTTGCCGAGTTTTTCGTATCGCACATAGACAGAGAAAAAAATTCCGAGGCCGACCGTCTTGCAAACGAGGCCATTGACGGGGTATAATAAAAGATGGAGGATGCAGGGCGGCCGCTGTTTCGACGTAAGTCGGGATGGAGGAAAGTCCGGACACCAAAGGGCAGGGAGGTCGTTAACGACGACCGGGGGCGACCCCAGGGATTAGGGCAACAGAAAGCAAACCGCCCCGGCGTAACCGTCGGGGTAAGGGTGAAACGGCGGGGTAAGAGCCCGCCAGCGGAGCGGGTGACCGCTTCGGCTATGTAACCCCCTCCCGGTGCAAGGCCTAATAGGTTCCGTCTTAAAGGCGGCCCGTCTTTTTTCCCTTCGGGGAGGGCGGAACGGGTTGGCCGCTTGAGGCTTGCGGCAACGCAAGCAGAAGATGAATGGCTGCCGTCCCCGCAAGGGGATTACAGAATCCGGCTTACGGCATCCTCCGTTTTTTTATTTCTTATCTTGATTGGTCCATTCCTTTATAAGGGCTCGCGCTTTTTCTTTTTCCTCGCTCGTCATTCTAATCAATATGTTTTCAAGGTTTTCCTCGGCCTGCTTGTTGCCTCCCTCTGCCGCGAGGCTCACCCACGCGTAAGCCGAGGCATAGTCCTTACTTACGCCGCTTCCCGTGAGATACATTATGCCCAGGTTATACTGGGCGCCGGCATGCCCCTCGTTCGAGGCCTTTTCGAACCATCTGATTGCTTCGATGTAGTCCCTTTGCACTCCCTCGCCGTTGACGTACATTACCCCGAGATTATACTGCGCTCCGGCATGGCCCTCGTTCGCGGCCGCGCGAAACCTCGATGCCGCCTCGACGTAATCCTCGGGTTTTTCCGCGTTTTCGTGGTATATCACTCCGAGATTGTATTGCGCGCCGGCGTGTCCTTGTTCCGCGGCCTGTTTAAAGAGATTTATGGCGGTTTCGTAGTCGAGCGGCACTCCCGTGCCCTCGTAATACATGGCTCCGAGGGCGGCTTTGGCGTCGCTGTATCCGTTCTCGGCGGCCTTCCGGTACCACTCGGCCGCGATAGCGTAGTCCTTCTGCACGCCGCTTCCGGTGAAATACATTACTCCGAGATTATGTTGCGCCTGCGCGTTTCCGCTTTCAGCCGGGCCGCGGAATTTTTCGAGCGCCGCGGCGAACTCCCCACTCTCGAAGGCGTCAATTCCGTCCTCGACGTCCCCTGAATGCGCCGCTGCGGAAAGGCAGACTGAAAAGAAGAGGGCGAGGGAGATATTTAAGAGGTAGTTTCGCGTCATAAGGCTTATTTACCATAAACTTGCGTTGATTCCAAATGAAAACAAGGGGAAGCCGGGGGGTTGTCTCTGCAATCCGATTTTTACCCCACCCCGCCTCCCCTTGTAAAGGGGAGGAGATTTCTTTTCTCCCCTCCTTGGCAAGGAGGGGAGGGGGAGGTTGTCTTTTAATCCTGTTTTTACTCTTTTTCTCTTTACCCCACCCTGCTTCTCTTTGTCCGCCTCGCCTGCGGCGGGCGAGACCTCGCCTGTAGGCGGGTAAAGGGGAGGAGATAGAATGTTCTCCCAGCCTTCCCTTGTCCGCAAGGCAGGGCGTAAGAGAAGTCAGCGCCCGCCGTCGCGGTCTTTTTCGTCGAAGAGTCTTGTCTCTATTATTTTTAAAAGCCCCTCTAACGTATCGGTGTTTTTGGCCGACACGGGAACCGCGTTCAGTCTTCTTGAAAGGTTCTCGACGATAACGGTCGGCACGAGGTCGGTCTTATTGAACACCAAGACCCGCGGTATGTCGGCGAGCCCCATTTCATCCAGAATCTTCTCGACCGTTTCGATATGGGCGTCCATCTGAGGGTCGCTTATGTCAACGAGATGCAACAGCGCGTCCGCGTCTAACATCTCTTCTATGGTGGCGCGGAAGGCCTTTTTCAGTTCCTCCGGCATGTTCCTTATGAATCCGACCGTGTCGGTTATGATAGCGTCGCGCTCTTTCGGAAAGCGAAGCCGCCGCGAGGCAGTATCGAGCGTGGCGAAGAGTTTATCCTCGGTTAAGGTAGAGCTTTTCGTCAGGGCGTTCAAGAGGGTTGATTTGCCGGCGTTCGTGTAGCCCACTATCGAGATTATCGGCACGCCGGACTTCCCGCGCCTCCTTCTTCTTTCAAGCCTGCCGCGGCTTAAGTGTTCGAGTTCTTTTTCGAGGTGCGTTATCCTGTCCTGGACCCTGCGTCTGTCCACTTCGAGTTTTGTTTCTCCCGGGCCTCTTCCCCCTATTCCTCCGGCGAGGCGAGAGAGGCTCGTGCCCTTGCCCGTAAGTTTCGTGAGGATGTACCTTAACTGCGCGAGCTCGACCTGCACCTTGCCGTCGCGCGAGTGCGCCCTTCTCGCGAATATGTCGAGTATGAGCTGGGTCCTGTCTATTACCTTGAGTTCCGTGACTTCCCCTATCTCCCTTATCTGGCCGGGCGAGAGGTTTTGGTCGAATATGAGAAGGGTCGCTTCTTTCTGCAGGGCGTTTATGACAATCTCTTTTAATTTGCCTTCGCCGACGAGGTATCTGGGGTTGAGTTTTTTCGGCCTCTGCCACGCAACATCAAGAACCACGACGTCGCTCGTTTCGGCAAGGCATTTGAGTTCCTCGAGCGAGGCGATTTGCTCGTCTTTGGGTTTGGTCGAGACGCTCACGAGTATGGCCCGCTCCCTTTTATCCGACACGTTTCGCGTCGCGGCCCTTCCGATCTCATCCTCGAGGGATTTTACGAACCCCACCATGTCGAGAGAGAAGTCGTGAAAATTCAGAGGCGGCTCGACATTGAAGACAGAGCCTGCCGCGTTAAGAGGTTTGATGTGGGCGAAGTGCAAATCCTTGGGAAGTCCGTCCTCTCCGATGCCTATGGCCGCCATGCAGTCTAATCTGAGGAGAGCCAGGTCGGTCAGGTCGTCCTGCGACAGGGCTTCGTTTTTAAGGTGCGTGTGGACGCACCTCACCCCGCGAAGCGGCTTTTTTCCGAGCGGATAATCCGCGAGCACGGGTATCAGGATTTCCTTTTCGTCCCCCGCTATTACGGCGACTATCGCGCCCTTTCTGTTTATAATGACGCCTATCTGGCGGCGTATCTCGAATGAGAGTTCGCAGAGGTATCTCGCGAGTTCCGGCGTTATGAGACGCTCCGGCGGAATCTTTCTCCGGTAGACGTGTTCGAGCATCTTTATCTGCCCTGCCTTAAGACCCGTTGTGTTCCCGTAGATTTGTGTAATCGGTAGCCTCCTTGATTCAACTGTCATTATACCAGCGCGCGGGGCCGCGGGCAATGCGGTTTTTTTTCGCGCCCGGTCTTTTGTGATTTTTTCTTTCGCAATATCGCTTTTTTATGGTAAACATTCAGATAAAGGCATTCTCAAGAGGAGGCGTTGGATGCGGTTCCTCCCTTTCGGGGTACCCGCTCGAAGAGTGGGTCGGGGAGGTCAGGAGGGATTAATGAAAGAGCTGTCGTATCTTGAGGCAGACCCTGAGATAGTCGCCAAGATGACGGGCACAAGCGTCTTGGATTCCTTTGACGAGGAGCATCTGGTGGGGCTTTTAAAGACGAGCAGGATACGCTCCTACGGCCCGGGAGAGCGTATAATAGAAGATGGCGCTTTAGATACTTTGATATACATGCTTATCTCCGGCAAGGTGCGGGTCGAGAAAAAAGGACTCGACCTCTGCGTGTTAGAGAGGTCGGGGGACATATTCGGCGAGATGGCCGTCATTACGGGAAGCCCGCGTTCGGCGTCGGTGTACGCGGTGGAAGATTGCCGGTGCCTCGCCATGGACGCCTCTTTCATGTTCACCCTATCCGACACGGAGAAGGTGCTTTTTATCTGCGCTCTTTTCAGGATATTCGTCGAGGTCTTGACCAAGAGGCTCAAGATAATGAATGAAAAGCTTGCCCAATTGAATCTTGAGTGGAGTGTTTGGTAAAGTTCCGGTTGACCATATGACCAAAGAATATAAAATACTTGTCGCGGGAAGTTTTAAAAAAACCTCCGAAATCCTCGAGGTCTTCAGCCCCTACGATAAAAGCCTCGTCGGAATAACGTATCTCGCCGGGGAGGACGAGGCTTACGAGGCAATAAAAGCGGCAGTGGAGGCCTTTCCTATTTTAAAAAATCTCCCCGCCCATAAAAGGGCGGGGATACTCGAAGAGATTGCGAACGGCATAACGAAGATAGCCGAAGAGTTCGCCGCAATCATAGCGCTTGAGGCCGGGAAACCCATAACCGACGCGAGGGCCGAGGTAAAGAGGGCCGTAAACACCTTCCGCATAGCGGCAGAGGAAGCGAAGAGGATGGGCGGGGAGGTGTTGCCTCTGGACATAGCCGAAGGCTCTGAAAAAAGAACCGGCATTGTAAAGAGGTTTCCCATAGGGCCTGTTTTGGCCATAACGCCGTTTAATTTTCCTCTTAATCTCGTCGCGCACAAGGTCGCTCCGGCCATAGCCTGCGGATGCCCGGTAATAGTGAAGCCGGCGGACAAGACCCCTCTTAGCGCCATAATGCTCGGACGCATAATAAACGACTCCGGCCTTCCTCAAGGCGGCATAAGCGTTTTACCGTGCTCTATTCCGGTTGCCGAAGGGCTCGTGATTGACAGGAGGATAAAAAAACTCACCTTTACCGGAAGCCCGGAGGTCGGGTGGATGCTTAAAGGCAAGGTACCGGAAAAGAAGGTTACGCTCGAGCTCGGCGGAAACGCCGGAGTCATAATAAACGAAGACGCGGACATCGAGTTCGCGGCGAAAAGGTGCGTTTCCGGAGGTTTCGCTTACTCCGGGCAGGTATGCGTCTCGGTGCAGAGGATATTCGTTCAGACACGGGTCTTCGAGGACTTCAAGGCGAAATTAGTCATGAACGTAAAGGCATTAAAACTCGGAGACCCGTCAGACGACGCGACGCAGGTCGGTCCGATGATAAGCGAGGCCGCGTTAAAGAGAGCCGGGGAGTGGATAAAAGAGGCAATAGAAGGCGGAGCCATAATCCTTGTCGGAGGGAAAAGAAAAGAGGGGAACATCTTCGAGCCGACGG